>NZ_JAIUKC010000020.1:4846-71692 GCF_020177435.1 Saccharopolyspora sp. 7B
CCCGCCCCCCGCCCCGGGGGGGCCCGGGGGGGCCCCCCCCCCCCCGCCCCCCCGCCCCCCCCGCGCCCGGGGGCCCCCCCCCCCCCCCCCCGGGGGGGGGGCGGCGACCTCACCGATCGGCCAGCGCCTGCTCGGCAGCGGCGAGCCACACCCGCCACTGGCCGGCCTGCTCGTCGGCCTTCTTCGCCCGCTTCGCGTCGCCCGCGGCGCGCGCCTTCTCCGCCTGCGCCTCGAACTGCTCGACGCGCTCCCGGAACTGGTCGACGCGCGCCTGCGCCTCCGGGTCGGTGCGCCGCCACTGCGCGTCCGAAGCCGACCGCACCCGGTCCGCGACCGTGCGCAGCCGCCCCTCCAGCTCCCGCATCCGCTCGCGCGGGACCTTCCCGATCTCGTCCCAGCGCTGCTGGATGCGCTGCAGCTGCGCCTGTGCCGCGTTCAGGTCGGCACCCGGGTCGATCGCTTCCGCCTCGACCAGCAGCGCTTCCTTGTGCCGCGCGTTCTCGGCGAACTCGGCGTCGCGCTCGGAGAACGCCGCCGACCGGCGGGCGAAGAACGCGTCCTGCGCGGTCCGGAACCGCTGCCACAGCGCGTCGTCGCTGTCCTTCGGTGCCCGGCCGCTCTCCTTCCACTCGGCCATGAGCTCCTTGTAGCGCGCCGCCGTCGCTCCCCAATCAGTGGATTCGGTGAGCGCTTCGGCGGCCTCCACGAGCTCCTGCTTGCGGGCCTTCGCCGCGGCCCGCTGCCGGTCCAGGTCGGCGAAGTGCGAACCGCGCCTGCGGTTGAACGCGTCGCGGGCCTTGGAGAACCGGCGCCACAGCTGCTCGTCGGTCTTGCGGTCCACGCCGCGCACCGACTTCCACTCCTCGAGGATCGCGCGCAGCCGGTCACCGGCGGACTTCCAGTGCGTCGCCTCCGCGGCGATCTCCTCGGCCTCGGCGGCGAGCGCCTCCTTGCGGGCCACCGCGTCCGTGCGGGCCTGCTCCTTGTGCGCCTTCGCCTCCTCGACCGCCTGCTCGGCGTGCTGCACGAGGTGCTCCGCCAGCGCGCCCAGCGCGGCCAAGTCGCCGACGACGGCGGCCTCCGGCAAGCCGTCGCGCAGGTGCTTGGCGCTGGTCAGCGACTGCTTCGCGTCCCCGGACCGGCTGTTGAGCCGGTTCTCCAGCAGTTCCGCCTCGGTGCGCAGGTCGTCGAACTTCCGCGCGAAGTGCGCCAAGCCCTCGGCGGGCTCGCCGGCTTGCCAGGAACCGACCTCGCGCTCCCCGTCGGCGGTCCGCACCCACACGGTGCCCGCCTCGTCGACGCGACCCCACCGCTCCGGGTGCGTCGACGCCGTCGGGACGGAGGGGGCCGTCGAGGTGGACCCGGTCCCAGCGGCGGCCGCGGCCGCGTCGGGCGTGGCGCCCGCAGTGCTGTCGGGGGTCGTGTCCTGGTGCGTCATGACCGGAATCCTCCTCGGGTACCCGCTTCGGTGCCCGTGCCGGGCACGGGCGCCCCGCACGTGCGGGGCCGGTACGCGGCGATCCGGACCCCGGTGACGAGTCCGATCTCCGCTGGCGCATTCAAACAGGTCGGCACCCGCGCCGGAATTCCGGCGTTCCTCCGCGCGGTTCGCCCGGTCGCGCGGAGCGGCCGCGGGCGGGTGCCTCGAACGCCCGCCTCCGCCGATCGGATGCCTGCTCCGCTCACCGCTGACCGTGACCTCTACCGTGCACGGGTGTGATCACCCGCATCGCCGTGGTGCCCTACCCGCCGCTGCTCGTCCCCGAACTGACCGTGCGGTCCACTTCGGTGATCGAGCCCGTGCGGAGCGCGTGCCTGCGCGCCACCACCATTTTGACCGAATCCGCAACCGAATGGGTGGCGGTCGGGGTAGATCGTTCCGGTCCTCCCGAACTCGGGCCGGGCACGACGGGCACCTTCGCCGGGTACGGCGTCGACGTCCCGGTCTCGCTGCACGAGAGCGAGCGCACCACCCCCGACCCGGACCTGCCGCTGCCGGCGCTCGTCGCCGGACTGCTGCGTGCGCAAGCCGGGGCCCGGTCCGTGCGGATGCACCTGCTGGATCCCGACGCGCCCGCCGAGCAGGCCGCTGAACTGGGTGAACGGCTGGACGCCTCCGGGACGGAGACCGCGCTGCTGGTGCTGGCCGAAGGCGGCAGCCACCGCGACGAGCGTTCCCCGCACCCGCCGGACCCGCGGGCCGAAGTCCTCGACGAGGTGCTGCGCCGCGCGCTGCGCGACGTCGACCGCGCCGCCCTGCTCGGCCTCGACCCCGGCGAATGCGCCGAGCTGGGCGTGCACAGTCGCGCCGCGTGGCAGGTCGCCGCCGGGGCCGCCGCGCGCGGGACCTGGCAGGCCGAACCGCTGTACTCCGACACGCCGCTGGGCATCACCTACCACGTCGGCGTCTGGACCCGGACCGGCTGACGGCCCGCCGCGACCCCGGCCGGTGGCACTACAGTCCCCACCGTGTCCGCCGCATCCCCAGCTCGACCGGTGGCGATCGTCGGGCCCACCGCCACCGGCAAGTCCGACCTCGCCGTCGAGGTCGCGACCGAACTCGGCGGTGAGGTCGTCAACGCCGACGCGATGCAGCTCTACCGGGGCATGGACATCGGCACCGCGAAGCTCCCGCCGGGGGAGCGGCACGGCGTTCCGCACCACCTGCTCGACGTGCTGGACGTGACCGAAGCCGCCTCGGTGGCCGCCTACCAGCGGGACGCGCGCGCCGCCGTCGAGGACGTCCTCGCCCGCGGCCGCACCCCGGTGCTCGTCGGCGGCAGCGGGCTGTACGTGCAGGCCGTGCTCGACGACCTGCGGTTCCCCGGCACCGACCCGCAGGTGCGGGCGCGCTGGGAGGCCGAACTCGCCGAACGCGGGCCGGACGCGCTGCACCGCCGACTCGCCGAGCTCGACCCGTCCGCCGCCGAAGCCATCCTTGCCTCCAACGGGCGACGCATGGTGCGGGCGCTGGAGGTCATCGAGATCACCGGCGAACCGTTCTCCGCGAACCTGCCGGTGCCCGGACCACCGCGTTACGGCACCGTGCTCGTCGGGCTGGACCGGCCCGTCGCGGAACTCGACGACCGGGTGGACCGGCGCGTCACCCGCATGTTCGACGACGGGCTGGCCGCCGAGGTCCGCGAACTCTGCGAGCAGGGCCTCCGCCACGGGCGCACCGCCTCCCGCGCCCTCGGCTACCAGCAGGTGCTCGCCGAACTCGACGGGTCCGGGGACATGGCCGCGGCCGCCGCCGAGACCGCCCGGCTCACCCGCCGGTTCGTGCGCAAGCAGCGCTCCTGGTTCCGGCGCGACGACCGCATCCGGTGGCTGGCGCCCGAACCGGCGAGCGCGGTGCCCGCCGTCCGCGCACTGCTGCGCACGTAGACTCGTCGACGTGCGGTTTTCCGAAGGACCAGAGTTCGCCAAGGGCCACGGCACGCAGAACGACTTCGTCGTGCTGCCCGACCCGGACGGCGAGCTGAAGCTCACCGACGCGCACGTGCGCGCCCTCTGCGACCGGCGCCGCGGGTTCGGAGCCGACGGCGTGCTGCGCGTCGTCCCGACCGCCGCCATCCCGGACGCACCCGCCGACCTTCACCCGGACGTGTGGTTCATGGACTACCGCAACGCGGACGGCTCGATCGCCGAGATGTGCGGCAACGGGGTCCGCGTCTTCGCCCGGTACCTCGTCGACTCCGGGCTCGTCACCGGCACCGAGTTCCCCGTCGGGACCCGCGCCGGGCTCCGGCAGGTCCGCACCCACTCGGACGGCGGCAGCACCGTCGACATGGGCGCTGCGAACGTGTTCGGCGAGTCCGCAGCGACCCTCGCCGGGCGGGACTTCCCCGGCCTGGTCGTGGACCTCGGCAACCCGCACCTGGCGTGCGTCACCGACGCCGACCTCGACGCGCTCGACCTCGCCGGAAGCCCCGCGCACGACTCCGAGGTGTTCCCGAACGGCGTCAACGTGGAATTCGTCCGCCCCAGCGGGCCCGGGCGGGTGCGGATGCGGGTGCACGAGCGCGGCGTCGGCGAGACCCGCTCTTGCGGAACCGGCACCGTCGCGGCCGCCGTCGCCGCCCTCCGCGCCGACGGCGAGACGACCGGGATCCGCACCGTCGACGTCCCCGGCGGCACCGTGCAGGTCGAGGTGACCGGCGCGACGACCCTGCTCACCGGGCCCGCCGTGCTCGTCGGCGGCGGCCGGATCGACGCCGGCTGGTGGCGGCAGCTCGCGGGCGGCTGATCCGCATCCGGACGCGGTCACCCCGGTCGAAGGGTGAAAACCACTCGCGTGCCGTGGGACAATGGTGTCGATATGAAGAAATCCGCACTGTGGTCACATGAGGCGGGCACCCGCGACGGGAACGCTCGCACGGCATCCGACGTCGGGCGGGACGACCTCCCCGAGGACTCCCGCTACGACGGCGGCCACTTCGACTCCTTCGACGACGGTCCGTTCGACGACCGCTTCGACGACGGTGAGGTCGACTTCACCGCCGACTCCTACTCCGACGACCCGTCCGCGGGTGAGATGGAGCTAGAAGAGCGCAACTCGCTGCGCCGCGTCGCCGGGCTGTCCACCGAGCTCGCGGACATCACCGAGGTCGAGTACCGGCGGCTGCGCCTGGAGCGCGTGGTGCTGGTCGGGGTGTGGACCGAAGGCGACGCCGAGCATGCCGAGAGCTCGCTGGCCGAACTGGCCCGCCTCGCCGAGACGGCAGGTTCGGAAGTCCTCGACGGGCTGGTGCAGCGCAGGCCGCGGCCCGACCCGGCTACCTACGTCGGTTCCGGCAAGGTCAAGGAGCTGCGCGAAGTCGTCATCTCCACCGGTGCGGACACCGTCATCTGCGACGGCGAGCTCTCCGCGGGCCAGCTGCGCCAGCTGGAGGACAAGCTGAAGGTCAAGGTCATCGACCGGACCGCGCTGATCCTGGACATCTTCGCCCAGCACGCCAGCTCCAAGGAGGGCAAGGCGCAGGTCGAGCTCGCCCAGCTGCAGTACTTCCTGCCGCGGCTGCGCGGCTGGGGCGAGGCGATGTCCCGGCAGGCTGGCGGTCGTGCCGGTGGTGCCAACGGCGGCGTCGGCACCCGCGGTCCCGGTGAGACGAAGCTGGAGACCGACCGCAGGCGGATCCACAAGCGCATCAGCAAGCTCCGCAACGAGCTCAAAGCCATGAGCACCATCCGCAGCACCAAGCGCGGGCGGCGCGAGGCGCAGCGGGTGGCGGGCGTGGCCATCGCCGGGTACACCAACGCCGGCAAATCCAGCCTGCTCAACGCGCTCACCGGTGCCGGAGTGCTCGTCGAGGACGCGTTGTTCGCGACCCTGGACCCGACGACCCGCCGGGCCGAGACCCCCGACGGCAGGCCCTACACGTTGACCGACACCGTCGGGTTCGTCCGGCACCTGCCGCACCAGCTGGTGGAGGCCTTCCGCTCCACGCTGGAGGAGGTCACCGGCGCCGACCTGCTGGTCCACGTGGTGGACGGTTCCGAACCGCAGCCGCACGAGCAGGTCGCGGCGGTGCGCACCGTCGTCTCCGACATCGCCGAGGAGCACGGCGCTCCGGTGCCGGAGGAGCTGCTGGTGGTGAACAAGGTCGACCAGGTCGACGCCACCCGCCTCGCCGAACTGCGGCAGCTGCTGCCCGGTGCGGTGTTCGTCTCGGCGCACAGCGGCGAGGGCATCGCCGCACTCCGCGAGATCATCTCCGACCGGCTGCCGAGGCCGGACGTGTTCATCGACGCGCTGGTGCCGTACACCCGAGGTGAGCTGGTCGCCCGGGTGCACGCCGAAGGCGAGCTGGTGGCCGAGGAGCACACGGCCGACGGCACCAGGGTGCGGGCCAAGGTCCGGCCCGACCTGGCGGGAGCGCTGCAGCCGTTCGTGGCCGTCGGATGAGCGGCGTGCGGCCGGCTTCCGCCCGCGGCCGCGTGCTCGCGGTGCGGCTCACCCCACCCGTGCGGTGAGCGGCCTGCGTCGGCGGCGCCGAGCCCCGGCCCGGTCGGTGCGGCGGGGGAGCGCGCTGTCCGCGGTCGTGGTGCTGTGCGGGCTCGGCACCGGGGCTCCAGGTGCGGCCGCGGCACCGGAGCCGCCTGCTCCCGTGCAGCGCTGCCGGGTGACGGACCCGGGACTGACCGAGTTGTCCGGCCTGGCCTCGGACGGCCGGTATTGGTACGCGGTCGACGATGGCGGCAGCTCGTTGCGGGTCGCCCTGCTCGACCGCGACAGCTGCGAGGTGCGGGCGGAGTGGACTTCGCCGACCGACCCCTACGACGTCGAGGACTTGGCGTTGGCCCCGGACGGTGCGGCGTGGCTGGCCGACACCGGTGACAACCGGCGGACTCGCTCCACCGTGGCCCTGCACCGGTTGACGGCGGACGGCGACTCGCAGCTGTACCGGCTGAGCTACCCGGACGGTCCGCACGACGCCGAGGCACTCCTGCTGGACCGGGCCGGGACACCGCACGTGGTCACCAAAGAACCGTTCGGCATGGCCTTCGTGTACCGCCCGGCAGAGCCCCTGGTCGCCGGCGGGACGGTGTCGTGGGAGCGGGTCGGGGAGCTCGCGCTGCCCACCACCGACTCCCCGGACGGCCCGATCAAGGGCATCGGCACCCGGTTGGTGACGGGTGGTTCGGTGAGCCGGGACGGCACGTTGATCGCGCTGCGCACCTACACCGAGGCCTACCTGTTCCACGCACCCGACGGCGACGTGCCCGCGGCGCTGCGGCGCCCGCCGGTGGCTCTGCGGCTGCCGTCGGAACCGCAGGGCGAGGCGATCGCGTGGGAGCCGGACGGGTCGCTCGTGACGAGTTCGGAAGGACTTCAACCGGTGTACGTGCTGCCCGGGGCCGCGGCCCTGCTGGCGACGGGTGCCGAACCCGACCCCTCCGCGGCGCCCGGGACACCCGCCCCCGGCGTTTCGGAACCCGCCGAGGGCGAACAACCGGCTCCTGGGTCGGACGACGCGGCGGACGGGTCCGTGCTCTCCACCGCCCCCGCGCTCGTCGTGGCCGGTGGGCTGGCCGCCCTGCTGCTGTACTTCCTGGTCCGGATGCGCCGCCGCTGAGAACCCATCTCGGGCGCGCGGCCCGGGCGGTCCACCGGCCGGACGGCGCCCCGGATCAGAGCCGGCGCAGCACCGCGACCACCTTGCCGAGGATCGTCGCGTCGTCGCCCAAGATCGGCTGGTAGGCCTCGTTGTGCGGCACCAGCCAGACGTGCTCGTCGGTCCGCTTGAAGGTCTTGACCGTGGCCTCGCCATCGATCATCGCCGCTACCACGTCGCCGTTCTCGGCGTCCGGCTGCTGGCGCACCGCCACCCAGTCGCCGTCGGTGATGGCCAGGTCGGTCATCGAGTCGCCGACCACCTGGAGCAGGAACAGCGAGCCCTCGCCGACGATCTCCTTCGGCAGCGGGAAGACGTCCTCGACCGATTCCTCGGCGAGGATCGGGCCGCCCGCGGCGATCCGGCCCACCACCGGGACGTAGGCGGGCTTGGGGCGCCCGGCGAGCTCGGTCTGCTCGGAATCGGCCACCAGCACGCCGACCGTGCGCGGGCGGTG
The DNA here is from genome assembly GCF_020177435.1 of Saccharopolyspora sp. 7B. NCBI lineage: Bacteria > Bacillati > Actinomycetota > Actinomycetes > Pseudonocardiales > Pseudonocardiaceae > Saccharopolyspora > Saccharopolyspora sp. 7B. The sequence continues at coordinate 12,422 of NZ_JAIUKC010000020.1, forward strand.
CGGGTCGCGCCGCAAGAAGCCCTTCCGCTCCAGCACCCGCAGCTGGTAGGCGACGGACGAGGTGGACGTCAGGCCCACCGCGTCGCCGATCTCCCGCACGCTCGGCGGGTAGCCGTGCTCGCGCATCCAGCTGCGGATCGCCTCGAGCACCTTGAGCTGCCGGTCGCTGAGCTCGTCGGTACCGGGCTGCTCGGGGACCGCCGGGGCGCTCGTCGACTCCGCCGCGATGCCGCCCTTGATGTCGGTCACGATCGCCTCCGCGCCGCGAGAACCGTTCGCCGACCCGGCGTCGCCGGACGTGCCGCCGAGTTCGCCGTTGATCGATTCGGTCGTGTTGCTGACCACCACTGCCTCCTGTCCTCGTGAACGGGACTGCTCGTGACTCCGATTTCCACAGTAGACGGGCTGAAGTGGAAGATCAAACACCTGTTCGAGTTAATTTGGCCGCGACTCTGGCCTTTTCCGGCACTGCTGGTACACAATCGCACGCAGGTTCGATCGAACACCTTTTCGATCATGGAGCGATCGCCGGGCCGTCCCGAGGTCCTGGTGTCTGGAGGTGCTCATGGTGGCGATGTCCGGTGCGGTGTCCCGGTCGCGATCCGGCGCTGCGACGATGGAGCCGTCCGCGGCTCCGATCGGTCGGCCGCGCGCGGAGCGCGGGGATGCGGTGCTTTCCGTCGAGGTGGCGGCGGCCCCGTCCGCCCCGGTCCTCGTGGTCGCGCGGGCGCGGTGGTTCCGCCTGGCCCGCGAGTGCGCCTGGCTCGCCGCCGTGGGTGCCTGCGCGTTCATCGGGGTCCTCCTGTTCGGCTTGCTCGCGCTGGACTCGGGTGCGCGGCCGGTGCCGGACGCCACTGCGGTCGTGCGGGTGGCCGAGGGCGACACGCTGTGGTCGATGGCCGCCCGGTTCGCTCCGGACAGTGATCAGGGTGCGGTCGTTGACCGGATCGTGGAGCTGAACCGGCTCGACCCGGCGGCGCCCGCGTTGGGTGGCGCGCTCGTCGTGCCGGCGCAGCGGGGCTGACCGCCCGGGGCGCGTTCGAGGGTGGTTCGCGGGCGTCCCGGGAGGGCTTCCGCAGGTCGTCGGGTTCGGTGTCACTCGACCGGGGAAGACGGGGTGGGTCGGTTTGCTTCCCGTGTGGGGGCGGATTAGAGTCGACCACAACATCTAGTAGTTACGCCGGTGTAGTTACTCCACGGGTTGGGATCGCGGAGTGTTCGCGCATCCACGGACCGTGAGTCGCGCCGGTGAGCTCGATGGTGTGGATGACGATGATGCCGGGGAGGGGGTGAGTCCGATGCGGTGCCCGTTTTGCCGGGGCGATGATTCGCGAGTGGTCGACTCGCGCGAGGTCGAGGAGGGCCAGGCGATCCGGCGCAGGCGATCCTGCTCGTCGTGCGGTCGCCGGTTCACCACGATCGAGGAACTCGTGCTGTCGGTGGTGAAGCGCTCCGGCGTCACCGAGCCCTTCAGCCGCGAGAAGGTGGTGCGGGGCGTGCGGCGCGCCTGCCAAGGCCGCCCGGTGCAGGAGGACGCGCTGCAGCAGCTCGCCCACCGCGTCGAGGACGCGGTCCGCTCCCGAGGTGTGTCGGAGTTGTCCAGCCACGAGGTGGGACTCGCGATACTGGGGCCGCTGCGGGAGCTCGACGAGGTGGCGTACCTCCGGTTCGCGAGCGTGTACCGGGCGTTCTCCTCCGTCGAGGACTTCGAGGAGGAGATCGCCGACCTCCGGGCCGCCGCCGGCGCAGGCGCGGTCCCGCAGGTCGCCGAGGGGAGCACCGGTGGCTAGGTCGAAGCGGCGGCACGTCAGGCGCGAGCCGTCGAATGCGGGTGGGATGCACCAGCGCCGCCCGGGGAGCACCCCGGACGACGCCGGGAACGCACGAGCGAGCAACAGGGAAGAGGGACAGGTCATGACAGAGACCGTGGGCAGCCCGGCCGGCGCCGCGGGGGAGCCGGATTCAGATGCCCGCACCGAGGGCATCCGGGTGCAGCGCGTCTACACCACCGAGGGGGTGCACCCCTACGACGAGGTGTCGTGGGAGCGCAGGGACGTGGTGATGACCAACTGGCGCGACGGTTCGGTCAACTTCGAGCAGCGCGGGGTCGAGTTCCCCGACTTCTGGTCGCTGAACGCGGTCAACATCGTGACCAGCAAGTACTTCCGGGGGGCGCAGGGCACCGCGCAGCGGGAGAGCAGCCTGCGGCAGCTGATCGACCGGGTCGTGCACACCTACGTGCGCGCCGGCGTCGAGCACGGCTACTTCGCCACCGAGGCGGACTCGGAGATCTTCGAGCACGAGCTGACCTGGATGCTGCTGCACCAGGTGTTCAGCTTCAACTCGCCGGTGTGGTTCAACGTGGGCACCAGCTCGCGCCAGCAGGTCTCCGCCTGCTTCATCCTGTCCGTGGACGACACGATGGAGTCGATCCTCGACTGGTACAAGGAAGAGGGCCTGATCTTCAAGGGCGGTTCCGGCGCCGGCCTGAACCTGTCCCGGATCCGCTCCTCCCGCGAACTGCTGTCCTCCGGCGGCACCGCCTCGGGCCCGGTGTCGTTCATGCGGGGTGCGGACGCCTCCGCGGGCACCATCAAGTCCGGCGGTGCGACCCGCCGGGCGGCGAAGATGGTCATCCTCGACGTGGACCACCCGGACGTCGAGGAGTTCATCGAGACCAAGTCCAAGGAAGAGGGCAAGATCCGCGCGCTGCGCGACGCGGGATTCGACGTCGACCTCGGCGGCGCCGACATGTCCTCGGTGCAGTACCAGAACGCGAACAACTCGGTGCGCGTCACCGACGAGTTCATGCGCGCCGTGGAGAGCGACGGGCCGTTCAACCTGCGCGCCCGCACCGACGGCTCGGTCGTGGACACCGTGCAGGCCCGCGACGTGTTCCGGAAGATGGCCAAGGCGGCGTGGGAGAGCGCCGACCCGGGCATCCAGTACGACGGCACGATCAACGACTGGCACACCGCGCCGGAGAGCGGCCGGATCTCGGCCTCCAACCCGTGCTCGGAGTACATGCACCTGGACAACTCCAGCTGCAACCTCGCCTCGCTGAACTTGATGAAGTTCCTGCGCTCGGATCTGACCTTCGACGCGGAACTGTTCGAGAAGGCCGTTGAGCTGGTCATCACCGCGATGGACATCTCGATCAGCTTCGCGGACTTCCCGACCGAGGCGATCGGCGAGACCACCCGCAAGTTCCGCCAGCTCGGCATCGGGTACGCGAACCTGGGCGCGCTGCTGATGGCCACCGGGCACGCCTACGACTCCGACGGCGGGCGCGCGCTGTCGGCGGCGATCACCTCGCTGATGACCGGCACCGCGTACAAGCGTTCGGCGGAGCTCGCCGGCGCCGTCGGCCCGTATGAGGGCTACGCCCGCAACGCCGACGCGCACCAGCGCGTGATGCGCAAGCACGCCGCGGCCAACGACCTGGTCCGCACCTACCACCGCAACGACGTGGCCGTGCACAAGCTGGCCACCAAGGTGTGGCAGGACGGCCTGGAACTCGGTGCCCGCAACGGCTGGCGCAACGCGCAGGCCTCGCTGCTGGCCCCGACCGGCACCATCGGCCTGATGATGGACTGCGACACCACCGGGGTCGAGCCGGACCTCGCGCTGGTGAAGTTCAAGAAGCTGGTCGGCGGCGGCTCGATGCAGATCGTCAACCAGACGGTCCCGCGCGCGCTGAAGGCGCTGGGCTACCAGGAAGAGCAGATCGAGGCGGTCGTCGAGTACATCGCCGAGCACGGCCACGTGGTGGACGCGCCCGGCCTGCGCCCCGAGCACTACGAGGTGTTCGACTGCGCGATGGGTGAGCGCTCCATCGCGCCGATGGGCCACGTGCGGATGATGGCCGCGGTGCAGCCGTTCCTGTCGGGCGCCATCTCGAAGACGGTCAACATGCCGGAGGCCGCTTCGGTCGCCGACGTGGAGGAGATCTACTTCGAGGGCTGGCGGCTCGGCCTCAAGGCCTTGGCGATCTACCGGGACAACTGCAAGGTCGGCCAGCCGCTGTCCGCGGGCAAGGGCGACAAGGGCACCGCGGAGAAGGCCGTCGAGAAGCAGATCGAGTACCGCCCGGTCCGCAAGCGCCTGCCGAAGAAGCGCCCGAGCCAGACGGTCTCGTTCACCGTGGGCGGTGCCGAGGGCTACCTGCACGCCGGTTCGTACCCGGACGACGGTCTCGGCGAGATCTTCGTGAAGCTGGGCAAGCAGGGCTCGACGCTGGCGGGCGTGATGGACGCCTTCTCGATGTCGATCTCGGTGGGTCTGCAGTACGGCATCCCGCTGGAGTTCTACGTCTCGAAGTTCCAGAACCTGCGCTTCGAGCCTGCGGGCATGACCGACGACCCGGACGTGCGGATGGCGGGCAGCGTCCTCGACTACCTGTTCCGCAGGCTGGCGCTGGACTACCTGCCCTACGAGAAGCGCGCGCAGCTGGGCATCTTCACCTCCGAGGAGCGCACCGCGCAGACCGCGGAGTACGACTCGGGTTCCACCGGCGGTGGTGAGGTCGACCTCGACACCATGCGGTCCACGGTGGACTCCTCGGTCGCCGAGTCGCGGCGCGAGGGCGAGGAGCCCCGCGCGGGCAGCTCCACCGAGCTGCTGGAGCTGCGGCTGGGCAAGGCCGCGGACGCGCCGTTGTGCATGACCTGCGGCACGAAGATGCGTCCGTCCGGTTCCTGCTACCTGTGCGAGGGCTGCGGTTCCACCTCGGGGTGCAGCTGACCTCGTGACGGGGCGCCGACCTGCGGGTAGCGGCGCCTCACCGACGCGGAGGGTGGTCCGGCGCGATGCCGGGCCACCCTTTTCGCGCGTACGAGCGGCTGGGTTCCGGACTCAGCCGTGGCGGGAGAGCAGGTGCGCCGCGGCGGCGACTCCCGCGGTCGCGGTGACGACCGCGGGCCAGGCCCCGATGCGCCGGGCCAACGGGTGCGACCCGGCGAGCCCGGCGGCGTAGGCACCGCCGAGCAGCAGCGCGCGACCGGTACCGCCGCGCCGTCGGCAGCTCTCCACCGCGGCCAGCCCGCCGGCCCCGGCGACCAGCCCGCTCCACGAGCGGTGCCGCTGCACCCGGGTGACGGCGAAGCCGCCGATCAGCCCGGCGGAGCTGAGCAGGGCGGGCGGAACGCTGCGCATGGCGAATCCTCCTGCTGGTCCGGATCGTCGTGCGCCGACTCTACCGGCGGACGTGCCCGGGGCGGATCGTCGCCGGAACCTGGTCCGGTGATCGGTGTGGGCTGTTCGAGTGCTGTTCAGCTCGGCGCTCGCCCCCGGTCGTGCCGGTGCGGTCTGCTGGTGCGCTGAGGTTCCGGGGTGATCGGGAGGGCGCATGAGGTCGCGCGGTCTGGTGCTGGGGCTGTCCGGTGCGGTGCTGGCGGGTGCGTTGACCGCACCTGCCGCGAGCGGTGCGCCGCTGCTGGGTCCACCACCGGTGGAGGACCTTCCCGGCGCGTCCGCGACCGAACGCGGCCCGGTCAGCGTCCGCTCCGCCACGGCGAGGGCGGCGGGCCCGGACGGTTTCGACACGTCGCGGGAGACGTCCGAGGTGGCCCCGGGGCTCACGTTGACCGAGTTCGACCGGTACGAGCCGGAGGGCTGGGTGCGCGGTGACGTGCTCGCCGCGGACCTGGCCGGGTCCGGGTTGCGACCGGAGTACTTGAGCCCTGGTTCGGCGTCGGCGCGCGCTCCGCTTTCCGAGCAGCTCGGCGGCGCGGTCGCCGGGGTGAACGGGGACTTCTTCGACATCGACGCGTCCGGAGCTCCGCTCGGTGCCGCGATGTCGGGTGGTGAGCTGCTCTCCGCGCCGTCCGGCGGGCACAACGACGTCGCCGCGGTCGGCGGCTCGGCGGGGCGCCTGATGCAGGTGTTCCTGGCCGCCGAGCTGATCCGCCCGGACGGCGGGACCGTGCCGATCACCGATCTGAACTCCCCGCGCGTCGCCACCGGCGGCATCGGTCTCTACACGCCGTACTGGGGCGCGGCGTCCCGGAAGTCCGCAGTGGACGGTTCGGCGCCGGTGCTGGAGGTGGAGCTCGCGGGCGACGTGGTGGCCCAGGTGCGACCCGCCCCGGCGGAGGGGCCGATGCCGCCGGGTGCGGTGCGGCTGCTCGGCACCGGCGCCGGAGCCGCCGCGCTCGGCTCGCTGCGGCCGGGCGATCGGGTCTCGGTGCGGTACCGGCCGCGGACGGACGGCCCGGTGGACGTGGCGATCGGCGGCAACGAAATGCTGCTGCGGAACGGGGAGGTGCAGCCCGTCGACGACACCGCCCTGCACCCCCGCACCGCGGCGGGTTTCTCCGCTGACGGAACCCGGATGTGGCTGGTCACCATCGATGGCAGGCAGGCCGACAGCCGCGGTGCGACGGAGCGGGAACTGGCCGAACGGCTGCGGGCGCTGGGGGCGTCGGACGCGATCAACCTGGACGGCGGTGGTTCGTCGACGCTGCTGGCGCGCGAGCGCGGCGCGGACGAGGCGGACGTGCGCAATGCGCCGTCGGACGGGGAGCTGCGCCCGGTGCCGAACGGCATCGGGTTCGCGACCGCCGCGGGCAGCCGCCGGTTGCGCGGGTTCCGGGTCGAGCCCGATGGGGAACGGGTGCTGTCCGGGCTGTCCAGGGCGGTGGCGGCGCACGGCCACGACGAGACCGGGGCACCGGTACCCGCGGATCCCGAGTGGTCGGTGTCGCCGGCCGCGGCCGGCCGGGTGGACGGGGGAGTGCTGCGCGCGGGTCACCCGGGCACGGCCACGGTGACGGCGAGCGCTCCCGGCGCACGCGGTTCGGCGGAGCTGGCCGTCTTGGGCCCGCCGGCGTCGATCAGCACCGATGTGCGGCGGGTGGAGCTGCCGGACGCGGGCGCGCGGGGGCGCTTCCAGGTGCTGGGCCAGGACGCCGAGGGCTTCCGGACCTGGGTGGAACCGGTGGACGTGCGGTTGGAGTACGACCGCGACGCGGTGCGGATCGAACCGGACGGTGCCGGGTTCGCGGTGACGGCGCTGTCGGACTCGGCGACTTCGGCGGTGACCGTCCGCGTCGGTGACCTGACCGCGCACCTCGGCGTCACCACCGGTTCTCGACCGGAGCCGCTGGCGCCGCTGGACGGTCCCGGGGGGTGGGAGGTGTCGGTGTTCCCGCAGCAGGTGGCGGCGTCGCTGCACGAGGCACCGGGGCACGCGGGCACTCCCGGTCTGGCCTTGGACTACGCGTTGACGGGCGCCACGACGACCCGAGCCGCGTACGTGAACGTCACCGAGCCGCTCCCGTTGCGACCGGGAACGCAGCGGCTCGGGATGTGGGTGAACGGCGATGGCCGCGGCGCGTGGCTGCGCGGTTCCGTCGTCGATTCCGCTGGGGTGGCCACGACGGTGGATTGGGCGCGCAACGTGGACTGGACGGGGTGGCGCTACGTCGAGGCACCGCTGCCCGCCGGGGTGTCCGGATCGCTCCGGTTGCAGCGGATCTACGCGGTCGAGCCGGACGGTGCGCGGCAGTACTCGGGGCGGTTGGTGTTCGACGAGTTGACCGCGCTGGTCGCCCCGGAGGTGCAGGTGCCGGTCGACGCGGAACCGCAGGACCCGTCGGTGGTGCGGGATGGGACGTTGCCGCCTGTGCCGGGCGCGTCCCGGATCGCGGTGGTCAGCGACGCCCAGTTCACCGCCGACGAGCCGGACGGTCCGCTGGTGGCGGCCGCTCGGCGTTCGTTGCGCGAGGCGGTGGCGGCGCGGCCGGACGCGCTGGTGATCAACGGTGATCTGGTGGATCGGGGGACCGCGGCCGATTTCGACCTGGCCCGCCGGGTGATCGAGTCGGAGGTGGGGGATCGGGTTCCCTGGTACTACGTGCCGGGGAACCACGAGGCCTCGGGGCCGGGGGACCTGCGCGAGTTCGCCGCCGAGTTCGGGGCCACCCACCAGGTGGCGGATGTGGCCGGGACTCGGGCGGTGTTGCTGGATTCGTCGGCGGGCTCGTTGCTGGGCGGCGGGTTCGGCCAGGTGCGGATGCTGCGGTCGGCGTTGGACGAGGCTGCGCGGGATCCGGCGGTGCGTTCGGTGGCGGTGTTCCTGCACCACCCGCCGCGCGATCCGGGCCCGACGGACGCCTCCCAGCTGGAGGATCCGAAGGAGGCGGAGCTGCTCGGCCGGTGGCTGGCCGATTTCCGGCGGGATTCGGGGAAGCCCGCCGTGCTGGTGGCCGGACATGCCGGCACCTTCCACTCCTCCACCGTGGACGGGGTGCCGCGGCAGGTGAACGGCAATGCGGGCAAGCGGCCTGCCACGGCCCCGGACGCGGGTGGTTTCACCGGGTGGAGCCTGCTGCGGATCGATCCCGGCGACCGGCGCGACCCGGTGCGCTGGGAGACCAGGCCGCGCGTCGACCGGATCGAGCTGCCGGTGCCGCCGGTGGTGGCGGGTGGTGCTGCGCCGGTGGCGGCCACGCTGCTGCAGGAGGACCGGGTGGTGCCCGTGCGGTACCCGGTGAGCGCGGACTGGTCGGGCCGGTCCGTCCACATCGGACCTGCCGCGGAGGTGGGGCCGGGTGCGGTGGCCGCGTTCGATCCGGGCACCGGGGTGCTCACCGGGCTGCGTCCGGGGCGGGCGGAACTGAGCGTGATGATCAACGGGGTGAAGAAGTCCACCGTATTCGCTGTCACCCGGAGGTGAGTTCTTCCTGCTATACCGGGGAGTTCTTCCACAGGGCGCCGGTTCGTCCACAGATCTGAAATCCACCCTGCGGCGGCTCTGCCGGTTCTCCCGATGTTCTGGGTATGACCACTCCGTTGAACGCACGCATCCACCTCGGCGACGCGGGCGAGATCCTCGCCGCCGTTCCCCACCTGCTCGGGTTCACGCCCACCGATTCCCTGGTCCTGCTGGGCCTGCGCACCGAGGGAGACACCGGGACGTTCTGCCTCACGCTGCGGATCGACCTGCCACCGCCCGAACACCGCAGGTCGGTGATCGAATACCTCTCGGCCGGTCCGATGGTGCGGCGGGGCGCGACCCGCGTCATCGTCGTGGCCGTCGGACCGGGCGGGGGCGGTGGCCACGGCCCGCCGGACGGTGAAGCCGAGCCGTCCGCCGCCGACGCGGGCCCTGAACCGGACGGCGGCGCGCGACCCCTGTCGGAGCCCGAAGTGGACGAAGCGGTCCCGCACCGCGAGCTGATCCTGCTGCTGCGGGACGGATTCGCCGCGGCGGGCATCGACGTGCTGCACGAGATCTGGACCGACCGGCTCGTCGCGGGCAGCCCGTGGCGCTGCTACGACGACCCGCCCTGCCGCGGCGAGGTACCGGACCCGAAGCGCACCGCACTCGGCGCCGCGATGGCCGCGTCCGGCTCGGTCACCTTCGACAGCCGCCGCGAGCTGCAGGGCCTGGTCGCCCCCGAATCCGAGCGGACGACCGCCCGCTGGTCGGCCCGGCTGAACGGCATGCTCGACGACTCCGAGCGGGAGGGGGGCGACGTGCACGAGGACGTGGCCACCGCGCTCGCCGGGATCCGCCGGACGGCGGCGGGGGAGGCGCTGACCGAGGAGGACCAGCTGCGAATCCTGCTCGCGCTGAACGACCAGCGGGTGCGCGACCTGTGCCTCGGCGTGGCGCTGGGCGAGCAGGCGATGGCCGCGGAGCAGCTGTGGCTGAGCCTGGTGCGCAAGGCGCCGGAACCCGAGGTCGCCGACGTGGCCGCGCTGCTGGCCTTCTCCGCCTACCTGCGCGGCGAGGGGGCCTTGGCGAGCGTCGCGCTGGAGCGCGTGGAGGCCGCCCGGCCCGAGCACTCCCTGGGGTCCCTGCTGCGGCAGGCCCTCGAACGGGGCATTTCACCGAAGGAACTGGGCGAAGTGGCCAAGGACGCGATGAGCGACGCCCAGCTCATGATCGAAGCGGAGGAGTCCTGATGAGCGCCGCGATCCGGCACCGCTCGGCGGCGCGCCCGCGGCCGGGCCGGCCGGTGCCCGATCGCGCGGCGACCGGGCACCGGCGGGCGTCAGCTCTGCTCGCGGGCCCGGGTGAACTCCCAGGCATCGCGCACGATGACCGACAGGTCGGCCAGCTTCGGCTTCCAGGACAGTTCTTCGCGGGCGCGGTCGCTGGCGGCCACCAGCGTCGCCGGGTCACCGGCGCGCCGCGGTGCCACCGCCGCCGGGATGGGGTGGCCGGTCACCTCGCGGCAGGTTTCGATCACCTGCTGCACCGAGAAGCCGGTGCCGTTGCCCAGGTTGTAGATCCGGTGCTCGCCGGGCCGCGCGTTCTCCAGCGCCAGCAGGTGCGCGTCGGCGAGGTCGGTGACGTGGATGTAGTCGCGGACGCAGGTGCCGTCCTCGGTGGGCCAGTCGGTCCCGTACATCTGCACCTGCTCGCGCTTGCCCAGTGCGACCTGCAGCACGATCGGGATCAGGTGCGTCTCCACGGCGTGCCGCTCGCCGAACGAGCCGTGCGCGCCGGCAACGTTGAAGTAGCGCAGGCTCACCGCGCCCAGTCCGTGCGCCGTGGCGTAAGAGCTGATCGCGTGGTCGATGGCCAGCTTCGTCGCGCCGTAGGTGTTCGTCGGCCGGGCCGGGGCGTCCTCCGGGATCGGCACCACGTCCGGCTCGCCGTAGGTGGCGGCGGTGGAGGAGAACACCAGCCGCGGCGTGCCGTGCTCGCGGACCGCCTCCAGCAGCCGCAGCGAGGTGACCACGTTGCCCTGCCAGTACTTGTGCGGGTCCTCCATGGACTCGCCGACGAGCGACTTCGCCGCGAAGTGCAGCACGCCGTCGTACCCCTCGGCCAGCAGATCACCGGCCGCTTCCGCGATGTCGGCCCGCACGAAGGTGGCGCCCGGCGGCACCGCGTCGGCGTGTCCCGTCGAGAGGTCGTCGACCACGGTCACCTGGTGACCGTTCTCCAGCAGCCGTGCCGCGCACACGCTGCCCACATATCCCGCACCACCGGTGACGAGGAGCTTCACGGAGGTTCTGCCTTTCCTGGTACGTCCAACTCGAAGGCCCCGCCGTGCCGCGGGGCCGGATCAGCGGTCGCGGCCCGCTCCGGCGGCCGGAATCGCGGTGAACAGCCGCGGCGCCGGCAGGTCCTGCTCGGCGTAGGAGTCCAGCACGGCCTGCCCGATCGCCTCCCGGTCCTGCGCGCGCACCAGCGCGATCGCCGAGCCGCCGAAACCACCGCCGGTCATCCGGGCGCCCAGCGCACCGGCTTCCAGCGCGGCGTCCACCGCCACGTCCAGTTCCAGGCAGGAGATCCGGTAGTCGTCGCGCATGCTCACGTGCGAGGAGGTCAGCAGCGGTCCGATCGAGGCGAGCTCCCCGGCGTCGAGCGCGGCGACGGTGGACACCACCCGTTCGTTCTCGGTGACGACGTGGCGCACCAGGGGCCGCAGCTCCTCCGGCAGCACCTCGAGCGCGCCGTCGAGTTCCCCGATCGACACGTCGCGCAGCGCCTTGACCCCGAGCAGGTCCGCCGCGTGCTCGCAGCCGCGCCTGCGCTCGCCGTAGCCGGATTCGCTGTGCGAGTGCTTGGCGCGGGTGTCGATCACGAGCAGTTCGAGGCCGACGGAGGCGGTGTCGAACGCGATCTGCTCCAGCTCGCCGGAGCGCACGTCGAAGAACAGCGCGTGCGATTCGGTGCAGCTCAACGAGGCGGTCTGGTCCAGCAGGCCGGTGGGGGCGCCGACGAAGTCGTTCTCCGAGATCTGCACCCAGCGGGCGATGTCGGCGGTCGCCGGGGCCTCCGGCCCGTCGGCGGGGCGCCCGGCCAGGTCGAGCAGCGTGAGCGCCACCGCGCACTCCAGCGCGTGCGACGACGACAGCCCGGCCCCGGCGGGAACGTCGCCCGCGATGACCAGGTCCGCCCCGGGCACCTCGACGCCCTGCCCGCGCAGCGCCCACGCGACGCCGGAGGGGTATGCGGCCCACCCAGTCTGCGCGCCCGGCGCGAGCGCGTCCAGCGGGGTCGACTCGGCCCGGTGCAGCACGCCGTCGTCGCCCAGCGTGGCCACCGACAGCACTCCGTCGGTGCGCGGCGCGGCGGCCACGGCGATCCGGTGCGGCAACGCGATCGGCAGCACGAACCCGTCGTTGTAGTCGGTGTGCTCGCCGATCAAGTTGACCCGGCCGGGTGCCGACCAGGCGACCTCGGGAGCGCGTCCGTGCTCGGAGGTGAAGGCCTCGGCGGCGGTCTCGGCGGGGCTCACCGGGCGCGGACCAGGACGGCGTGGGCGATGCCGGGCGCGAGCTGGGTGCTGCCCTTGGGGCCGTTCACCTGGATCGGCTTGTTCACGCCGGTGACCGGCACGATCTTGATGTTCTCCGAGGGCATCAGGCCGACTTCCTTGAGCTCGCTCATCACGTCGGGGTCCAGCTGGACGTGCTCGGCGATCCGGCACACCACGGCCTGGCCGCCACCGTTGCGGGCGATCTCGTCGACCCGCTTCAGATCGGACTCACCGATCGCCGCGGTCGCCGGTTCGGCACCGAGCTCTTCGAGGCCGGGGATGGGGTTGCCGTACGGGGAGGTGGACGGGTTGCCGAGCAGCGCCACCAGCTTGCGCTCGACCGCCTCGCTCATCACGTGCTCCCAGCGGCAGGCCTCGTCGTGCACGTGTTCCCACTCCAGGCCGATCACGTCGACGAGCAGCCGTTCGGCGAGCCGGTGCTTGCGCATCACGCGGACGGCGCGGGTGCGGCCTGCCTCGGTGAGCTCCAGGTGCCGGTCCTCGGCAACGGTGAGCAGGCCGTCGCGCTCCATCCGGGCCACGGTCTGGCTCACGGTCGGCCCGCTCTGCTCCAGGCGTTCCGCGATGCGGGCGCGCAGCGGGACGACGCCCTCCTCCTCCAAGTCGTAAATGGTGCGAAGGTACATCTCGGTGGTATCGATGAGATCGTTCACGCTGGCTCCCCGATTTGCGGTCCCACCTGTGATTCTAGTCCCGGTGCCGTACCGCCGGTCGGTGGCTTCCGAGCAGGCGTTTCCGCCGCCGGAGCATGCTTTCGGCCCCTTTCCCGAGTCGTTCCGTCCCCGAGCAGTCCAGGAGGTCCGATGGATCCGCTGATCAGTGCAGACGATCTTGCCGAGTCGCTGGCGGGCGCGCGCCCACCGGTGCTGCTGGACGTGCGGTGGAGCCTGCTCGGGCCACCCGGCCGGGAGGACTACGAGCGCGACCACCTGCCGGGCGCGGTGTTCGTGGACCTGGACACCGAACTCGCGGCCCCTCCCGGCCCCGGCGGCAGGCACCCGCTGCCCGCCGCCGCGGATCTGCAGGTGGTGCTGCGGCGGGCCGGGGTCACCGCGGACCGCGAGGTGGTGGCCTACGACGCCGCCGACGGTTCCGCGGCGGCGCGGGCCTGGTGGTTGCTGCGCTGGGCCGGGCACCCGCGGGTCCGGGTGCTCGACGGCGGGTACCGGGCGTGGGTCGACGGCGGCCACCCGGTCACCGCCGAGGTGCCGGAGGTGGCGCCCACCGACTACGAGGTGGTGCCGGATTCGCTGCCGGTGATCGGTGCCGACGAGGCCGCCCGGCTGGCCGCGGAGGGGCGGCTGCTCGACGCCCGCGCCCCGGAGCGGTACCGCGGTGAGGTGGAACCGGTCGACCCGCGGCCCGGCCACATCCCCGGGGCGCGCAACGCCCCGTTCGCCGACAACGTGACCGCGGACGGGACCTGGCGGACGCCGGCGGAGCTGGCGCGTTCGTTCGGCGAGCTCGGGGTGGACCGGGAGACTCCGGTCGGCGCCTACTGCGGTTCCGGGATCACGGCCTGCTCCGCCCTGCTCGCCCTGGAGCACGCGGGTCTGAGCGGGCCGGGGAATCCGGCCGCGCTCTACGCGGGTTCGTGGTCGCACTGGTCGTCCGACCCGAACCGGCCGGCGAAGACGGGGGACGCTCCGGGCTGACGTCCGGGACGGCGAGCACGGCGGTGCCGCGGTGTGTCCCGGGACACTGTGAGCGCCGCCACGGGCCGGGTAGCGTCCGGCGCATGGGCAACCAGTGCGCGGTGGTGTGGGACGAGTCGGTCCTCGGCTACGACCTCGGTGGTGAGCACCCGCTGCACCCGATCCGGCTGGACCTCACGATGCGGCTGGCCAGTTCGCTCGGGGTGCTGGACGGTGTGACGCCGGTGCCGCCGCGGCCGGCCACCGACGAGGAGCTGCTCCGCGTGCACCGCCCGGACTACCTGGCGGCCGTGCGCGCCGCACCGACCGCGGCCTGGGACATCGGGTACGGGCTCGGCACCGAGGACAACCCGATCTTCGACCGGATGCACGAGGCCTCGGCGCTGGTGGCCGGAGCGTCGATCACCGCGGCCGAGCAGGTCCTGTCCGGGAAGGCCGATCGGGCGGTGAACCTCGCCGGCGGGCTGCACCACGCGATGCCGGAGCGGGCCGCCGGGTTCTGCGTCTACAACGACTGCGCCGTGGCCATCGCCTGGCTGCTCGACCAGGGCGTGGAGCGGGTCGCCTACGTGGACGTGGACGTGCACCACGGCGACGGGGTGCAGAAGACGTTCTACGACGACCCGCGGGTGCTGACCGTCTCGCTGCACCAGCACCCGATCACGCTGTGGCCGGGCACCGGCTTCGCCACCGAGACCGGCGGCCCCGGGGCGGAGGGGACCGCGGTGAACGTGGCGCTGCCGCCGGGTACGGGAGACGCGGACTGGTTGCGGGCGTTCCACGCCGTGGTGCCGTCGCTGCTGGATGAATTCCGCCCGCAGGTGCTGGTCACGCAAGCCGGAGCCGACGCGCACCGGGAGGACCCGCTCGCGGACCTGGCGATGTCGGTGGACGGCCAGCGCGAGAGCTACCACGCGCTGCGGGGCCTGGCGGAGCGGTGCGCCGGTGGCAGGTGGGTGGCGCTCGGTGGTGGTGGCTACGCGCTGCACCGGGTGGTGCCGCGCAGCTGGACCCACCTGCTGGCGACCGCGCTGGACCGGGACCTGGATCCGGCGACGGCGTTGCCGCCGGAGTGGCTGGCGCACGCCTTGCGGGTGGCGGGGAACGTTCCGCTGCCGACATCGTTGACGGATGGGGAGGACCCGACCTTCGTACCCTGGACGGGGGTGACCGAGTCCACGGTGGACACTGCGATCCGGGACGCGCGGCACGCGTTGTTCCCGTTGCACGGTCTGGACCCGGCCGATGTCCGCGACTGACCTCGGCGGCGCACGCGCACCCGCACCGGCGGCGCAGTGCGCCCGGCCTGCTCGACGCCGGTGCGGTTGAGAGGGTGCTGGCTGATGGGCGGGTCGAAGCGACGCGGGACGAGCGGCGGCGGTCGTGCGGCCGCGGACCGGGGCGGTGCTCGGCCGGAGCCCGGCCGGCGGGCGGACCTCGGGACGGGCGACCAGCGGCCGGACCAGTCCAAGCCCGACCAGCCCGGCTCAGCCGACCAGCGCACCCCGCCCGACCAGCCCGACCAGCCCGACCAGCCCGACCAGCCCGGCAAACCCGGCAAACCCGGATCGCCCGACCAGCCCGGCCGGGCGGAGCAGCCCGCCCAGCCGCGCCCAGCCGGCCAACCCGCCTCGGCGGCCGACGCCGCCCCGTCCGGCCAGCCCGCCCGTCCCGGCGAGCCGCCCCGCGCGGGTCAGCGAGGCGACTCGGACCGGCCGGATGCGCCGCCCACCGGCGACGGCAAGCCGTACCCGCGCAGCTGGGAGGCCGACGTCGTGCTCTCCGACGGCGGCACCGTGCACCTGCGGCCGATCTCACCGGACGACGCCGACCAGCTGATCTCGTTCCACAGCAGGCTCAGCGACCGCACCCGGTACTTCCGCTACTTCGGCCCGTATCCGCGGATGCCGAAGCGGGACGTGGAGCGGTTCAGCACCGTCGACCACCGGGACCGGGTGGCGCTGGTGGCGCTGCTGGGCGACGACATCGTGGCGGTGGGGCGCTTCGACCGGCTCGACGACCAGGACTCGGCCGAGGTGGCGTTCGTGGTGCAGGACCAGCACCAGGGCCGCGGCCTCGGTTCGATCCTGCTGGAGCATCTGGCGGCGGCCGCCCAGGAGCGCGGGCTGCGCCGGTTCGTCGCGGAGGTCCTCGCGGAGAACTCGGCGATGGTGCGGGTCTTCCGGGACGCCGGCTACCAGGTGCGGCGCGCGATGGAAGAGGGCGTCGTGCACTTGGAGTTCGACATCGACCCCACCGAGGAGTCGCTGGCGGTGGCCAGGGCCCGGGAGCAGGCTGCGGAGGCGCGCAGCGTGCACAACCTGCTGCACCCGCGGTCGGTGGCGGTGATCGGCGCCTCCACCGACCACCGCAAGATCGGGCACGCGGTGCTCGTCAACCTGCTGACCGCGGACTTCGCCGGCCCGGTGTACCCGGTGAATCCGGAGCACCGGGCGGTCCGCGGCGTGCGGGCCTACCCGTCGGTGCTGGACATCCCGGACGACGTGGATCTGGCGGTGGTGGCGATCCCGGCGGCGGGCGTGGACGAGGTGCTGGACGCATGCCTGGCCAAGGGCGTGAAGGCGCTGGTGATCGTCAGCTCCGGGTTCAGCGAGTCGGGACCGGACGGTCGCGCGATCGAACGCCGCATGGTCCGCGCGGCGCGCGTGCACGGCATGCGGGTCGTCGGCCCGAACGCGCTGGGCGTGGTCAACACCGATGCCGGCTACCGGCTCAACGCGACCTTGGCGCCGCGGTTGCCGGGGTCCGGGCGCACCGGGTTCTTCTGCCAGTCGGGGGCGCTGGGCGTGGCGATCCTGGCGACCGCGACCGAGCGGGGCCTGGGCCTGTCCACGTTCGTCTCGGCGGGCAACCGCGCCGACGTCTCGGGCAACGACCTGCTGCAGTACTGGCAGACGGACCCGGCGACGGACGTGGTGCTGCTGTACCTGGAGTCCTTCGGCAACCCGCGCAAGTTCGCCCGGCTGGCCCGGCGGTTGGCCCGGACCAAGCCGATCGTGGTGGTGAAGTCGGGCCGCAACGCGGTGCGCCCCGGGCTCGCGGCCACATCGGTGCAGGTGGACGAGACGAGCGTGCAGGCGCTGTTCGAGCAGGCCGGGGTGATCCGCGTCGAGTCGGTGGCGCAGATGTTCGACACGGCGCTGCTGCTGGCCCACCAGCCGCTGCCCGCGGGAGAGCGGGTGGCGATCGTCGGCAACTCCTCGGCGCTGGGCATGCTGGCGGCGGACGTCGCGCAGGCGGAGGGCCTGCGGCTGGCGGGTGAGCCGGTGGACGTCGGCGCGTCGGCGAGCCCGGAGGAGTTCGCCGCCGCGGTGCGCGCGGCCGCGCTCTCCGACGACGTGGACGCGCTGGTGACGGTGTTCGTGCCGCCGGTCGCGGTGCCGGGCACCGCTTACGCGAGGGCGTTGCGGGAGGCCTTGCAGGAGGCCGCGGTCGCGGCGACGAAACCGGTGGTCACGACGTTCCTGGCCGCCGAGGGTGTGCCGGACGAGCTGGCGGTGCCGGGGCCGGACGGTTCGGCTGGCTGGGGTTCGGTGCCGTCCTACCCGAGCCCCGAGCGGGCGGTGCTGTCGCTGGCCAGGGCGACGCGCTACGCGCGGTGGCGGGCCGCGCCGCAGGGGCACTTCGCCCGGCCGGAGGGCATCGCGCCGGAGCGGGCGCGGCGGCTGGTGGAGGCCTCGCTCGGGGACGGTGAGGTGCGGCTCAGCGACGAGCAGTCGGTGGAGCTGCTGGGGCACTACGGGATCGAGCTGGTGCCGTTCCGCCGGGTGTGCAACGAGGCGGACGCGGTGGCCGCGGCGACCGAGCTCGGTTTCCCGGTGGTGTTGAAGGCCGCCGACGACCAGTTGCGGCACCGCGCGGACCTGGTGGGCGTGCGGCTGGACCTGGTGAACGCGGACGCGGTGCGGGCGGCGTACGCGGACCTGCTGCGGGTGTCGGACACCGCGGAGGTGTACGTGCAGAACATGGCAGGGCGCGGGCATTCCTGCGTGATCGACCTGATGGACGACCCGTCGTTCGGCACGCTGGTCTCGTTCGGACTGTCCGGTGTGGCCAGCGAACTGCTGGGGGACAAGGCGTACCGGGCGGTTCCGATGACCGATGTGGACGTGGCGGCGCTGGTGCGCTCGCCGCGCGCGGCACCGCTGCTGGCGGGCTACCGGGGTGATGAGCCCGCGGATCTGGCGGCGCTGGAGGACCTGGTGCTGCGGGTGGCGACGCTGGTGGAGGACCTGCCGGAGGTGCGGGAGCTGACGTTGCAGCCGGTGCTGGCCTCGGCGCTCGGCGTGCGGGTGACGGGAGCGCGGATCAGCGTGGGGCGTTCGGCCGCGGTGCCGGACACGGGTCCGCGCAGGCTGCGCTGATTCCGCGGCGGGGGTCCGCGAGTCCGGGGCGGGATCGCGGACCGCGCGCCTGACTCCCGGCGCCCACCTCTCCGAGACTCACCCGTACCGTTATTCTGTGCGCGCCGAGGAAGCGAGGACGGGAGCCCGGGAATGGCCGACCTGACGTTGACCGAGCTGGGCGAGCTGCCCGCGGGCGAGCACCGGCTGACCGTCCGCGCCTGCGCCGCCGAGGACCCGGCCGCCCCGGCCGTCGTCCTGCTGCCCGCGATGGGCGTCCCCGCCTCCTACTACCTGCCGTTCCTGCGCGAGCTGCACGAGCGCGGCTGCACGGTGGTGAGCGTCGACTGGCGCGGCCAGGGCACCGCGCCGCCGCGCGCCGACCGCAAGATCCGCTTCGGGTACCAGGACCTGGTAGACGACGCCGCCGCCGTCGTGGACCTCGTGGCGCGCGAGTTCCCCGCCGCGCCGCGCTTCCTGGTCGGGCACAGCCTCGGCGGGCAGATCGCGCTGCTGCTCGCCGCCGCGGACCCGAGCCGGGTGCGGGGGGTGACGCTGCTGGCCTCCGGTTCGGTGTGGTTCCGCAGCTTCCCCGGAATGCAGGGCTGGAAGAACCTGGTGGCGACCCAGTTCGTCGCCGCGGTGAGTTCGCTGCTCGGCTTCTGGCCGGGGGAGCGGCTCGGGTTCGGCGGCCGCCAGCCGGCCGGGATCATGGCGGATTGGGCCCGCCAGGGGCGCACCGGCCGCTACCGCCTCGGCGGATCGGACTTCGACTACGAGCGGGCGTTGCGGGAGCTGGACGTCTCGCTGCTCACGGTGAGCGTCGAGGGCGACGAGCTGGCCCCCGCGTCCTCAGTGGATCACTTGGCGGCGAAGGCGGTGGCGGCGCCGCGCACCCGGCGGCACTACTCCTGCGAGGTGGCGGGCGCGGCGAAGCTCGGCCACTACGCGTGGGTGTACACCAGCGGGGTGCTGGCGGACTGGATCACGGGCTGGGCGGCAGCGGCGACCGGGACCACCTGGCCCGGTTCCGCAGGTGCCGACGTGCGGTGAACTCGGACCGGTTCGACGCGGACCGTTCACAGTGAATGCTCCTGACCAGCGAAAACGGTGGCCCTAGCGGCGGATTCCACAGTGTCCGCCCAAAAGATCCCGGATCCGCGCAACCCGGCGCGGACCGGGCTCCGTCTACCGGGCATGAAACGCCTACACACCACAGTGGGCGCGGGCGTGCTGCTCCTCGCTTTCACCGCCTGCGCCGGACAGCAAGAAGACGTCGGATTCGGCGGGCAGCCGCCCGCCCCTGAGCCGGCCGCCCCGGTGCAGCCGAAGCCCGAGCAGGAACGAACTCCCGTGCCGGAGAACCTGATCAAGGCCGAGAGCCAGTCCGGGACCACGGTGCCCCGGGTGTGGACCCAGGACGGCGGTTCGGCCGTCGTCACCAACGGCCAGGAAGGCGGTTGCAGCAAGGTCCACGCCGAAGTCGCCGACCAGAACGCCCAGCAGGTGAAGGTCGTGCTGGTGAACGAGACCCCGGATCCGCCGGGGATCTGCACGATGGATCTGCGCTACCCGCCGGTGGCCGTCCAGTTGGACGAGCCGCTGGGCGAGCGCACCGTCGTGCTCGAAAAGCGCGAGGTGAAGGTTCCGCGTTGATGAGTTCGACGTGCTGACCTGCGCTTCGCAGGCACTTCTCCCGTAGGAGGTGGGGCTCCTACGGGAGAAAGTGCGTGTCCCCCCACTGTGGTGTGCCACGGCCGGCGGTTCCCGGAAGGGAGCCGCCGGCCGTCGCCGTTGCGGGGGCCTCGTTTCTCAGCGGGCGAAGGAGATCTGCAGCGTGGGCTGCGTCGAGTCCGCGAAGAAGTCCTCCCCCTTGTCGTCGACGACGACGAACGCCGGGAAGTCCTCCACCTCGATGCGCCACACCGCTTCCATGCCCAGCTCCGCGTATTCGAGGACGTCGACCGACCGGATGCAGTCCTGCGCGAGCCGCGCGGCGGGGCCGCCGATGGAGCCGAGGTAGAACCCGCCGTGCTCGCGGCAGGAGGCGGCGACCTTCGACGAGCGGTTCCCCTTGGCCAGCATGACGAGCGAGCCGCCGGCCGCCTGGAACTGCTCCACGTAGGAGTCCATCCGCCCCGCGGTGGTGGGCCCGAAGGAGCCGGAGGCGTAGCCGTCCGGCGTTTTCGCCGGCCCCGCGTAGTACACCGGGTGGTCCCGCAGGTACTGCGGCATCGGTTCGCCCGCGTCCAGCCGTTCGGCGATCTTGGCGTGCGCGATGTCGCGGGCGACGACGAGCGGTCCGGTCAGCGACACCCGGGTCTTCACCGGCAGCTTCGAGAGCTCCGCGCGGATCTCGGCCATCGGCCGGTTCAGGTCGATGCGCACCACGTCGCTGGACAGCTGCTCGTCGCCGACTTCCGGCAGGTACCGGGCGGGGTCGCGTTCGAGCTGTTCGAGGAACACGCCCTCGGGAGTGATCTTCGCCTTGGCCTGGCGGTCGGCGGAGCAGGACACGGCGACGCCGACGGGAAGCGAAGCGCCGTGCCGGGGCAGCCGGACGACCCGCACGTCGTGGCAGAAGTACTTGCCGCCGAACTGGGCGCCGATGCCGAACTGCCGGGTCATCTCCAGCACTTGCGCTTCGAGTTCGACGTCCCGCAACGCGTGCCCGGACGGGGAGCCTTCGCGGGGCAGGCCGTCGAGGTAGCGGGCGGAGGCGAGCTTGGCGGTCTTGAGGTTGTGCTCGGCGGAGGTGCCGCCGACGACGATCGCCAGGTGGTAGGGCGGGCAGGCCGCGGTGCCCAGCGAACGCAGCTTCTCCTCCAGGAACCGGGCGAGCCGCGTCGGGTTCAGCAGCGCCTTCGTCTCCTGGTAGAGGAAGGTCTTGTTGGCGCTGCCGCCACCCTTGGCCATGAACAGGAACTCGTAGTGCGGGTCGGTGCCCGCCTTGTTGTACAGCTCGATCTGGGCCGGGAGGTTGCTGCCGGTGTTGCGCTCCTCCCAGAAGTTCAGCGGCGCCATCTGCGAGTACCGCAGGTTCAGCTCCTGGTAGGCGTCGAACACGCCGCGCGCCAGCCGCTGCTCGTCCTCGCCGCCGGTGAGGATCGTCTCGGTGCGCTTGCCGATGACGATGGCGGTACCGGTGTCCTGGCACATCGGCAGCACGCCACCGGCGGACACGCAGGCGTTGCGCAGCAGGTCGGTGGCGACGAACCGGTCGTTGGCGCTGGCCTCCGGGTCGTCGACGATGGCCCGCAGCTGCGCGAGGTGCGAGGAGCGCAGCAGGTGCTGGATGTCCTTGATCGCCGCGCTCGCGCGCGCGGTCAGCGCCTCGGGCGCCACTTCCAGGAAGCGCCGCCCGGCGGCTTCCACGGTGCGGATGCCCTCGGTGGTGAGCAACCGGTAGTCGGTGTCGTCCGGACCGAGCGGAAGGATCTCGGTGTGGTCGAACGTGGTGGTCACGACGCCGCTCCTTTGCGCGTTCGGGAATGCGGTGACGTTAACGCAACGGCGCGCGGAGCCGGACCGGGTCTGTCGGCAGGGGTCGGACACCTGCGAGGCTGTCGGACGGTAACCGAGCCGATGGGAGACGCCCTTGTCCACGACGGATCCGACCTCCGAGGCCCTCGACGGGTTGGTCAACCTGCGCGATCTCGGCGGATTGCCCGCCGAACCGGGGACCACCCGGGAGGGGATCGTGCTGCGCAGCGACGCCCCGCGCGCGGGGGACCGGGACCCGGAGGACGTGGCGTGGCCGCCGCGGCTGGTGCTGGACCTGCGGGACGCGTCGGAGCTGAACGGCACCGCGCACCCGCTGGCGCAGGTGGCGGAGGTGCACCAGATCGAGCTGCTCGCGGGCATCCACTCCACTGAGGTGGCGCATCCGCTGCCGGAGCTCTACCAGCTGGCGCTGCGGAACGCGGCGGACAAGCTGGTGCGGGTGTTCCGCCTGGTGCTGGCGGCGGAGGGGCCGGTGCTGGTGCACTGCGCGGCGGGCAAGGACCGCACCGGCGTGGTCTCGGCGATGCTGCTGAGCGCGGCGGGAGTCCGGTCGGACGCGATCATCGCGGACTACGTGCGGACGGACCGGAACATGTTCCGGGTGCTGCAGCGTCTGGAGATGGCGCCCGCGTTGCCGCCGGGCGTCAGCGAGGAGGACGTGCGGCACCTGATCTCGACGCCGGTGGAGGCGATCGAGGGCGTGCTGGCGACGTGGGCCGAGCACGAGGAGCACGCGGCTGGCTGGTTGCGCGCGCACGGCGTCACGGCGGACGAGATCGACCGCTGGCGCCGCAAGTTCCGCGACTGAACGGGGGCCGGCCCGGACACCGGGTCGCCCGCCGCACGGACGGCCCTGCCGCGGCCCGCCCGGAGCACGGTCGGCCCCGGAGCACGGACGCACCCGGTGCGGGTGACGGGCGCGGACAGGGCGAGAGGCCGGACCTGCCTCGGTGGGCGAGTCCGACCTCCCCTGGGATGCGCCCGGCCGGTCGCCCGGCCGGACGCGCACGTCCGTTCCTTCGGGTCGCCGCGGGTGCCGAGCGTCAGCTGGCGTAGGCCCGCAGCCGGTCGGCGCGGTCGCCCTGCCGCAGCTTGGACATGACCTCCCGCTCGATCTGGCGGACCCGCTCGCGGGAGAGCCCGAAGGCCTTGCCGATCTGGTCCAGGGTGCGCGGCTGGCCGTCGTCGAGGCCGTAGCGCATCCGGATCACCGACTGCTCCCGCTCCTCCAGCGTGCCCAGCACGCGGCGCAGGTCGTCCTGCAGGAAGCCGGAGATCACGGCGTTCTCGGCGTCGGCGGACTCGGCGTCCTCGATGAAGTCGCCGAGCGGGGCGTCCTCCTCGGCGCCGACCGGCATGTCCAGACTCACCGGGTCCCGGGAGTGGTCGAGCAGGTCGGAGACCTTCTCGGGGGTGAGCCCGCTCTCGGCGGCCAGTTCCTCGTCGGTCGCCTCGCGGCCCAGCTTCTGGTGCAGGTCGCGCTTGATCCGGGCCAGCTTGTTCACCTGCTCGACCAGGTGGACGGGCAGCCGGATGGTGCGGGACTGGTCCGCCATGCCGCGGGTGATGGCCTGCCGGATCCACCAAGTGGCGTACGTGGAGAACTTGAAGCCCTTGGTGTAGTCGAACTTCTCCACCGCGCGGATCAGCCCGAGGTTGCCCTCCTGGATCAGGTCCAGCAGCGGCATGCCGCGGCCGGTGTAGCGCTTGGCGAGGCTCACCACCAGCCGCAGGTTGGCCTCCATCAGGTGGTTCTTGGCCGACTGGCCGTCGCGCACCACCGCCCGCAGGTCGCTGCGCCGCTCGGGCGAGATCTTGCCGTCCGTCTCCAGCATGTGCTTCGCGAAGACGCCCGCCTCGATCCGCTTGGCGAGGTCGACCTCCTCCTGCGCGGTGAGCAGCGCGGTCCGGCCGATGCCGTTCAGGTAGACCCGCACCAGGTCGGCCGAGGGGCCCTGGTTGTCGAGGTCGGCGTCGGTGGCGGTCATGGTGTTGGTCTGCGGGACGGTCATTGAGCTCCCTCCCTGACGGGCTGGCTTGCGGGGCGTGCCCACGGCGCGGACTGGCGCTGTGGAGGACGCGTACGCTCGGTGTTGCGGGCCGAATGCCACGCCGTCCGGATGTGACGGTTGTGCTGTCTGGTGTCGTGCTGTCGGGTCGGAGTGGTGCGTGTTCACGACGTGCCTCGTGTGGTTCCGGTGCGAGAACGGCCGTTCTGATCGGAACTCCACTCGACTCGCCGTCGAGCCGCCGCGTTGCGGTGGCGGCTCGGTGGACCGGGCTGTCGAAGCTTGGATACCTGGAAAACGAACGCACCCTTGAATTCGTTCCCGAACTGCTCGACCGTGAGACGTCGCGGCGGTCACATCCGTTGCTCCGCGAAGTCTGAGGATCAGCTGAGAACCGGCGTTACATTCACACGTCGATCAACAACGTGAATGGTCCGTCGTTGACGCTGTCCACTTCCATCATCGCGCCGAAGCGCCCGGTGGCCACCTGCGCGCCCCGCTCCCGCAGGCGTTCGACGACCTCCGATACCAGTGGTTCGGCCTGCTCAGGGCGGGCCGCCTCGGTCCACGACGGGCGGCGGCCCTTGCGAGTCGAGCCGTAGAGGGTGAACTGGCTCACCACCAGCAGCGGGGCTCCGGTGGTGGCGCAGGACTCCTCATCGCGCAACGCCCGCATCTCGTGCAGTTTGCGCGCCATATTCGCCGCCTGTTCGGAGCCGTCGGAATGGGTCACGCCCAATAGCACCAGCAGACCGGGTTCTTCGATCTTGCCGACGGCCTCCCCGCCGACCCGGACCGAGGCCCGCGTGACCCGGCTGACCACCGCCCGCATTACTCGCCGCCTGCCCATTCCGCCGGGATCACCATTCCGTGCCGCACCAGTTCCCGCAGCACCGGCACCGCGGCGCGGGAGAGCTCCGCGGCGTCCTCGCCCGCGCCGAGCGCGAGCAGCTCCACCAGGTCCCGCACCGGCAGCGCGCCCTGGCAGCCGGCGAGCAGCCGCACGCCGAGCTCGTCGATCTCGTGCTGCCAGCCTGGGCCGTCGGTGCGGTGCAGCCGGTGCACGAAGCGCTCCCAGCCCTCCTCGCCGTGCGCGGCGACCTCCTCCAGCACCGTCGAGGGCGCGGTGACCAGCCGCGCGTCCAGCAGCCCGTCGCCAGAGCCGTGCTCGCGCAGCCACGCCACCCGGCGCAGCCAGCCGTCGCTCTCCGGACCCAGCGGGTCGTCGAAGGCCTGCCGGAGGTCCTCGCACACGACCTCGCCGCGCTCGGCGCCGCTGCGGCGCAGCGTGACGAACCCGAAGCCGACGCCGTCCACGTCGTTGGCGTCGAACCAGTCCAGCCACTCGGCGGCCTTGCGCCTGCCCGCGGGCGAGCGCGGGTCGAACCCGGCGTCGCGCAGCCAGGTGCCGACGTACAGCGCCGGATCGGCCACGTCACGCTGCGCGAACCAGGCGTCCACCCCGCCCGGCGGCAGCCAGCGCGCCACCCGGTCTTGCCAGTCCTCGCCCTTGCGGTGCAGCCAGGAGGCCAGCAGCTGCCCCGTGCCGCCCTCGTCGAGGAACGACGGCAGCTGGCGCACCACCAGCGCGCTCGCGTCGTCCCCGGCGAGCCCGGAGTCCCGGTACACGTAGTCGGTGCGCGGCGGGCCGACCACGAACGGCGGGTTGCACACGATCTGGTCGAACCGCCGGCCGCGCACCGGTTCGAACCACTCGCCTTCGGCGAGCTCCACGTCGATCCGGTTGAGCCGGAACGTGGCCGAGGCCAGCGCCAGCGCCCGCGCGGACACGTCGGTCGCGGTGACCCGCTGCGCGTGCGTGCTGGCGTGCAGGGCCTGCACGCCGCAGCCGGTGCCCACGTCCAGCACCGAGCCGACCTGCCTGCGCGAGGTCGCCCGCACCAGGCTCAGCGAGGCGTGCCCGACCCCGAGCACGTGGTCGACGCCGGTCGCCCAGCCCTCCGGGCGCAGGTCGGCGTCGAGGTCGGAGATCACCCACCACGAGTCCTCGCCCGCGCTGTGCGGGCGGATGTCCAGCGCCGCGCGCAGCGCATCGCCGTCGGCGGCCAGCACGCCACCGGCGACCGCGTCGGCCACCGGCAGCGGCCGCAGCGCCGCGGCCACCTCGGCGGCCGGTTCGGCCTCGCCGAGCAGGAACAACCGCACCAGCGTGCCCAGCGGCCCGCCGTCCGCGGTCGCCCGCAGCGCGGGGACGGGTTCGCCCCGCCCGAGCGCGGCGTGGGCCTGCGGCCCGAGCAGGTCCACCACGCCGTCGGCGTCGTAGCCGACCTCCTGGAAGGCGGCGCGGAGGCGGTCGAGGACGTCGTTCGAGAGATCCGGAATCACGCGCCCGATCCTCACACGCCCCGCGGAACGGCCTGCGCAGGGACGCGCGGAACCCCGCGTGCGATCCTGACCGCATGAGCCGGACGCTGCACCTGACCCAGAACGCCGAGGCCGACGCGCTGCTCTCGGAAGATCCGCTGGCGTTGCTGCTCGGGATGCTCCTCGATCAACAGGTGCCGATGGAGTGGGCCTTCGCCGGCCCCAAGGTCCTCCTTGATCGCCTCGGCGAGCTCGACGCCCGCGGCATCGCAGCGATGGACCCGGAGGAGTTCGCGGCCACCTGCGCCACCCCGCCCGCGATCCACCGATTCCCCGGCTCGATGGCCAAGCGGGTGCAGGCGGTGTGCGCGTACCTGGTGGAGCACTACGACGGCGACGCCGAGCGGATCTGGACCGACGGGGACCCGGACGGGGCCCGGGTGCTCGCCCGGCTCAAGGCCCTGCCCGGGTACGGCGACCAGAAGGCGCGGATCTTCCTGGCGCTGCTCGGCAAGCAGTGGCAGGTGCACCCGGACGGCTGGCGGGAGGCCGCGGGCGCCTACGGGGATCCGGACGCCCGCCGCTCCATCGCCGACGTAGTCGACCAGGAGACCCTGGACGAGGTCCGCTCCTGGAAGAAGGCCCAGAAAGCAGCCGCCAAGAAGAAGTGATCCGGGGCTTCGAACTCGGGTCGGGTAGGGCTCGGGTGGCGGAACCTCAGCGGCGTTCTCGCTGTGGGATCGTTTTCACAGGTGGCTCCGCCACATGAGAAAACGCTGTCCTCGCGAGAACGCCGCTGAGAACCCGCTGGTGGTCCGGTTGATCAGGTGATCGGCGGCTCAGCGGCTTCGCCGCTGACAAGAAACAGATAGGACCCGCTGGGCAGGTTCGATCAGGTGTCCTGGCCGATCAAGCCGCCTGTTGGGAGGACGGGGACTGGTAGCGGTCCACGTACTCCTGGTCGGACAGCTCCGAGATGGCGTACATGATCTCGTCGGTGATGGACCGCAGCACCGGCAGCGACCCCTCCATGCCGTGGTAGCGGGAGAAGTCCAGCGGTGCGCCGAACCGGACCTCGACGCGGGTGAGCCGCGGCACCTTCGCCCCGATGGGCAGCAGCCGGTCGGTGCCGTGCAGCGCCACCGGCACCACCTTCGCCGCCCCGCTCAGCGCCAGCCGGGCCACTCCGGTCCGGCCGCGGTAGAGGCGTCCGTCGGGGGAGCGGGTGCCTTCGGGGTGGATGCCGAACGCGCCGCCGTCGGCGAGGACCCGCTCGGCCGCGCCCAGCGCCTCCTTCGCGGCCCGCCCGCGCCCGCGCTCCACCGGGATGGCTCCGAGCGACCGGAACACGCCTCCGACGAGCCGGTTCTTGACCCCGCCGCCCTGGAAGTACTCGGCCTTCGCCAGGAACGCCACCGGCCGGGGGACCACCAGCGGCACGATGAAGCTGTCGGCCACCGACAGGTGGTTCACCGCGAAGATGACCGGGCCCTCGGCGGGGACCTGCTCGGCACCGGTGACCTTCGGGCGGTACACCGCCCGCGCCACCGAACCGAGCACCCGTTTCGTGAGCATGTACAACATCGCGCAGCCTCCCCGTCCGTCTCTCCCGCCACCCCAGAACCTACCGCCGCCGCAGGTCGCCGCGGTCGCCACCGGGTCAAGTCCACGTGAAACCCGTGGATCGGTGCGGCGGCGGTCACCCCGCGACCAGGGTGTCGGAGCCGCGGGCCGAGTGGGACGATGGAGGACGTGGAGGTGGTGTCGTGAGCAGCACTCGGCACGGCGACGACACCCCGGTGCTGATCACCGAGGCGCAGCCGTCCTACGACGATCAGCAGGCGGAGCGCCGCCGCAAGTACGCGATCATGATGTCGATGCGCATCCCGTGCCTGATCGCGGGCGCGGCGTGCTACCAGATCTGGTGGCTGGCGTTGATCATCGTGGCGATCTCGATCCCGCTGCCGTGGATGGCGGTGCTCATCGCCAACGACCGCCCGCCGCGCAAGAGCGAACAGGTCAACCGCTACCAGCAGTCGGCGCGCGCGCTGGAATCCCGCGACCACCGGGTGATCGACGACTCCTGAATCGGTTCGGGCGTCCGAGGTGCGCGGTGCACGCCGCGCGCGGTGCGGCATCATGGGGTGATGAGCACGATGACGCTTCCGGAGACCGATGTCCGGCCGGAGACCACGGACCAGACCCAGGATGACCGTCCAGAGGTCTTCCACTACGTGCAGAAGGACAAGATCGCCGAGAGCGCGGTCATGGGCACGTACGTGGTGGCGCTGTGCGGCGAGGTGTTCCCGGTGACGAAGTCGGCGAAGCCCGGCTCGCCGGTGTGCCCGGACTGCAAGAAGGTCTTCGAAGGCCTGCCCCCCGGTGGTGGCGACGACGACTGAGCCGGGTTGCTCAGTGGCTCGCCGGTGCCGGGGAGCCACTGAGAGCTGGACCGGCTAGGACTCCTCGTCGGGGTCCGGTTTCTCCTGCGCGAGCGCGGTGGTCACGATCGTCGTCGGCGGATCGACGGCGGCGCGTGGCCGCTCGTCCTTCGCCCGCCACGCCCGGTAGCCCTCCTCGGTGCGCAGCTGCTGCTCGGCGCGGCGCATCTCCAGGCGCCGCCACTTGCGCCGCTCCCGGCGGGTCATCTTCGCCGGCCACAGTTCCTGCAGCGCCTGGTTGAACTGGGCGCCGATGATGATCGCCAGCCCGATGAAGAACGCGAACAGCAGGAACGCGATCGGCGTGGCCAGCGCCCCGTAGGTGTAGCCGGTGCCGGTCACCCAGGTGATGTACCAGCGCAGTCCGACGCTGGAGCACAGGAACACGGCCATCGCCACCAGCGCGCCGGGCACCCCGCGGTGCCACGGCAGCTTCCGCGGCAGCGCCACCTTGTACAGCGTGGCCAGCGCCAGCACCAGCAGCAGCCCGGTGGCGGGGAAGTAGAACACCTGGATCAGCCACGCCACGTCGTCCTGCATCGACGGCGGAAACACCGTCGGCAGCCACTCCGGGCCGAGCGCGATCACCGGCAGTCCGACGACGGCCAGCAGCAGCGCCGCCAGGTAGAGCAGCAGCGCGAAGATCCGCTGCCACACGCTGTGCCGCACCGTGTACTGGTCGTAGGCCATGGTGATCGAGTCCACCAGCGAGGCCAGCGCCGAGGATCCCGCCCACAACGACAGCAGGAAGCCCACCGACACGATCTCGCTGCGCCCCTTGGTGAGGATGTCCTCCACCGTCGGCCCGATGATCTGGTCCACCACGTTGCCGCTGAACACCGCGCGCGCCCCGGACAGGATCTTGCCGTGCACCGCGTCCACGACGGCGGGCCCGAACCAGTCCCCGAGGAACCCGAGGCTGCCCAGCAGCCCCAGCAGCAGCGGCGGCATCGACAGCGTCTGCCAGAACGCGGCCGCCGCCGACTCGGAGAAGATGTTGTCCCACCACGCCTTGTCGATGGTGCGCCAGATCAGCTGCAACGGCCCTCGTCGCGGGCGGGTTCCGGCGGTGGCGGCCCAGCCCTGCTCGGGCGGCGACTGGGCGTCCTCCTCCGGCGCGCGCGCATCGGAGGGCTCCGGCCGTCGGCCGTGCTGGCCGGGCCGCTGGCTGTCACCGGTCGGACCTGAGGAACCCATCGCGGCTACAAGGATGCTGCATGCGAACGACGAGCGGGCGTGGACCCGGCGAACCGGGAGTGTCAGCGCGATCTCGATCCGGCTGGCGGGTCGGTGCGCCCGGTCACGGGAGGCGGGGCGGTAGGCTGCGGGTCGCCCTCGGCGGATCTCCCGCTCGGCGCGGAGCCGCGCGGCGGGACGGGTGGACGGGTTCCACCGGGCCGCCGGGGCGTCTCGCGCCCGGCCGGTGATCCGCAGGTACGCGCCGCGCGCATCGCGAGGGGGAGAAGGCTCAGGAAGGAGCGGCGAGCAAGCGTGTCCGAGGCACAACTCGATCCAGTCCGATCTGTGCTCAGCGACCCGTCGCAGGCCGCCCAGCGCCCGCTGCGCGCCTGGCAGCGCCGGGCGCTGGCGAAGTACCTCTCCAGCAACCCGCAGGACTTCACCGCCGTCGCCACGCCCGGTGCGGGCAAGACGACGTTCGGTCTGCGCATCGCCGCGGAGCTGCTGGCGGACCGGACGGTGGAGTCGGTGACGGTGGTCGCCCCCACCGAGCACCTCAAGCACCAGTGGGCGATGGCCGCGGGCGGTGCCGGGATCCCGCTGGACCCGGACTTCCGCAACTCCGACGGCTTCACCTCCAGCGACTACCGCGGCGTGGTGGTCACCTACGCGCAGATCGCCGCGCACCCCACGTTGCACCGGGTCCGCACCGAGCGGCGCAAGACCCTGGTGATCCTGGACGAGGTCCACCACGCGGGCGACGCGAAGTCGTGGGGCGACGCGACGCGCGAGGCGTTCACCCCGGCGGTGCGGCGCCTGGCCCTGACCGGTACCCCGTTCCGCAGCGACGACACGCCGATCCCGTTCGTGAACTACGAGCCGGACGCCGACGGGTCGATGCGCAGCAAGGCCGACAGCTCCTACGGCTACTCGGACGCGCTGCGCGACGGCGTGGTGCGCCCGGTGATCTTCCTGGCGTACTCGGGGGAGACCCGGTGGCGCACCAACGCGGGCGACGAGTTCTCCGCGCGCCTCGGTGAGCCGCTCACCGCGGAGCAGACCGCGCGGGCCTGGCGCACCGCGCTGGACCCGGCGGGGGAGTGGATCCCAGCGGTGCTGCAGGCCGCGCACACCCGGCTGCAGCAGCTCCGCAACGGCGGGGTGCCGGACGCGGGCGGTCTGGTGATCGCCTCCGACCACGTCACGGCGAAGGCGTACGCGAAGACGCTGGAGCGGATGACCGGCACGACGCCGACGGTGGTGCTCTCCGACGACCCGAAGGCCTCCGGCCGCATCGCCGAGTTCGCCGATTCCGACGGCGAGTGGATGGTCGCGGTCCGGATGGTCAGCGAAGGTGTCGACGTCCCGCGGCTGGCCGTCGGCGTCTACGCCACCAGCGCCTCCACCCCGCTGTTCTTCGCGCAGGCCGTCGGCCGCTTCGTCCGCGCCCGGCGCCCGGGGGAGACGGCGAGCATCTTCCTGCCCAGCGTGCCGGTGCTGCTGGAACTGGCCAGCCAGCTCGAAGCCGAGCGCGACCACGTGCTGGGCAAACCGCACCGGGAGAAGGACGGCTGGGAGGACGAGCTCCTCGCCGACGCGAACCGCACCAAGGACGAGCCGGGCGAGGAGGAGAAGGCGTTCACCTCGCTGGGTGCCGACGCCGAGCTCGACCAGGTGATCTACGACGGTTCCTCGTTCGGCACGGCCGCGTTCGGCACCAGCGAGGACGAACAGGACTACCTGGGCCTGCCAGGGCTGCTCGAACCGGACCAGGTGCGAGCGCTGCTGCGCCAGCGCCAGGAGCAGCAGCTGGAGACCGTCGGCAAGCGCGAGGCCGCGGACAAGGAGCAGAAGGCCGCCGAACGCGCCGAGCAGGCCGAGCAGGCCCGTCGCCCGCAGAGCGTGCAGGAACGGCTGAAGGGGCTGCGCAAGGAGCTCAACACGCTCGTCTCGCTGCACCACCACCGCACCCGCAAACCGCACGGCAAGATCCACAACGAGCTCCGCCGGATCTGCGGCGGCCCGCCCACCGCGATGGCCACGGTCGAGCAGCTGGAGGAGCGGATCGCCACCCTGCGGTCCTGGTGAGGGCTCGCTGCCCGCTGCGGACGGTGTCCGATCGCGACCCCGGTGTGATCGCCCGTGCCTACCCTGCTCCCCATGGCATTCGACGTGGAGAAGGTGCGGGCCCGGTACCCGGCGCTGTCCGACGGCCGGTCCTGGCTCGATTCGGCGGGCGGGACGCAGGTCCCGCAGCAGGTGATCGACGCGGTGGCGGAGGTGCTGGCGCGCGGCGTCTCGAACGTGGGCGGGGACTTCGACTCCAGCCGCCGGGCGGTGTCGGTCGTGGCCGGGGCGCGCGCCGCCCTGGCCGACCTGACCGGCGCGCCCGGCCCGGAGTGCGTGGTGTTCGGGCCGAGCACCACGGCGCTGGTCTACCGCTTCGCCGGGGTCCTCGCGGCGGGCTGGCGCCCGGGCGACGAGGTGGTGGTGACCGAGCTCGACCACGACTCCAACGTGCGCCCGTGGGTGCAGCACGCGCAGCGGGCCGGAGCGACCGTGCGGTTCGCCCCGATCGATCCGGAGACCGGGTCGCTGCCCGCCGAACGGGTGGTGGAGCTGATCGGGGAGCGGACCAGGCTGGTCGCGGTCACCGCGGCGTCGAACCTGGTCGGTGAGGTCCCGGACGTCGCGGCCATCACCCGGCGGGCCCGCGAGGTGGGGGCGACGAGCTTCGTCGACGGGGTGCAGCACTGCCCGCACGCCGAGGTCGACGTCGCGGCGCTGGGCGCCGACTTCTACGCGACCAGCGCCTACAAGTGGTCCGGCCCGCACCTGGCAGCCGTGGTGGCGGCCGACCCGTGGTCGTTGGAGACGCTGAACCCGGACAAGCTGCTGCCCTCGCCGGACGAGATCCCGACCCGGTTCGAGCTGGGCACCGCACCGTTCGAGTCGCTGGCGGGGGTGACCGCGGCCGTCGACCACCTCGCCGAGCTGGACCCCGCGGCCACCGGAACCCGCCGGGAGCGGCTGCTCGCGAGCCGCCGCGCGGTCGTCGCCCACGAGGACCGGCTGGCCGCGCTGCTGTTCGACGGGCTCGCCGAGCTGCCGCACGTGCGCCGGGTCGGCCGGCCAACAGGCCGTTGCACGCCGATCGCGGCGTTCACCGTGCCCGGCCGCTCGCCCGCGGAGGTCGCCGGGTGGCTCGCCGAGCGGGGCATCAACGTGTCCGCCGGGCACGGCTACGCGTGGCAGGCGGTGCGCGCGCTCGGCCTCGGCGAGGAGGGCGCGGTGCGCGCCGCGCTGTGCCACTACAGCGAGGAGGCCGACGTGCGGCGGCTCCTCGACGCGCTCGGCGAACTGGCCTGACCGCGCGTACCGGTACGGCGAAAGCCCCGGAGAACCAGGTTCTCCGGGGCTTTCGGGTCGGGTGTCGTTACTGCTCGTCCTGCTGGAGTTCGGCGTCCATTTCCCGCAAGCGCGGCTCGAACTCCCGGCCGTGGTGCCCGCAGAACAACAGCTCCCCACCGGATGGCAGTACGGCGCGAAGCTTCGCAGCGGCCCCGCAGCGGTCGCAGCGGTCGGCGGCGGTCAGCTCGGGGCGGGTGAGCGTTCCAGGCATCGTGATCTCCCTCCGTCCCGGCGCCGGGTCGTACCCCGACGCCCTCGATCCTGCTGCGACCACCGGTGGCCCACTGGCGGCGGGGCCGGTGCTCGCTTACCCCACTCTTGCAGACGCACAGCCGTACGTCAGTGTTCCCGAGCGGAGTGGCGACCGTCGTCACGTCGAAGTACCCGCTTGCCGCAGCACCGGTAGCGGAGCGTGGCAATCCCGGCACGGAGCCGTTTTCGAGTCCCCTGACCAGGGAAAATGGTGAACCTCGAATTGCGCCGACCGGCGTTTCGTGCGTACCGGCGGTGCGCATTCCCGGCTCCGGGCGCGAACGGTTCTGCTGCAAGCGAACGACCGGCACGCCTGGGATGCGCCGAATTCCCGAGATTCACTGTGTGATGAATCACGCCTCGATTCCCCGCGAATTCCGGCGAATCCGGCGTGGAACCGCCGCTGAGGGGCCTCCGCGGCGGAACGTTCCGGTCTCGGTCCGCCAGGATCCCCGCGGCGGGACCGTGCGGATCGATCGCGCGGAGCGGCCACCAAGCCGCACCGGTGCCGTCGACCGATCGCGCGGATCGCCCCGCGAATCCGGGCGTCCGAGCTCCGGGCGAGGCGGACTGCTCCGGCCGGGAGAGCGACCGCGGTCGACCCACGGCCGCCGCGATCACCTAACCGAGCGGGCCCGTGGGCGAACCACCGCGGCCGAGCAACGGCCGTGCCGGCCGCGTCGAGCGGTTCGCGCACGTGCAGCGCGCACTGGAGAGTCGTGCGTGCATCCTGGACACAGGGGTTCACCCACTTCCACGCACTTCGGCGGTTCAGTCTTCCGACCGGCTCATGCTGTCACGAACGGTGACCGAGCCGGAAGATCCATTACCCGATCGTACGAGCACGTGCCGCTCCCCGTCCGGTTCCTCGCACCAGCCGGCGGGCCACTTGCGGCGGACCCCGTCGGCGGGTGGCGTCGCGGAGGCGTCGGTCAGAGTGGTCTCGGTGTGCGTGCCGAAGTCGACCTCGCCCGCGAACAGGGCGTCGCGGAAGTTCGCGCCCTGGCCGTCGAAGCCCACCCGCCGGAAGTCCGCGAGTCCGGTGAACCGCGCGGACCGGAAGTCGGCCTGCTGCTCGAACACGGCGCCGCGGAACACGCCGGCGCCGTCGAAGCGGGCCCCGGCGAACGTCGCCCGCCGCACCCGGCAGCGGGTGAACCGGAACGTGCTCAGCACCGCGCCCGCCAGGTTCAGCCGGATGTCCGGCCAGAACAGCTCGGCGGTGTCCTCGTCGGCGCGCAGGTGCGCGGTCAGCACCAGTTGGGCGGTCTCCCGCACCTCCCGCTCCAGGGCGGGGTCGGTGTCGTCCGCGCCGGACGTGGCGGCGGGCATCCGCAGGTAGGCGCACAGCAGGTCCACGATGGTCTGCCGGTGCTCCGGGTTGCCCTGGGCGAGCCGTTCCAGCGCGAAGATCCCGGCCAGCCGCACCGGTGCCTTGTCGCTGCCCAGCTGGTCCGCGGCCCGGCCGTACAGCTCGGTCACCCGGGCCACGGCCGAGTCGTGGCTCTTGATCTCGATGTCCAGCTCGGTGGACCGCTGCTTGCGCGCGGTCAGCAGCAGGCCGGCCGCCCCGCCACCGCCGAGCACGATGCTGAACGCGGTGCGGATGGCGTCCAGCCGGGTTCCGGCCTCCGGCCCGGTGCTGCTCACCAGCACCCACAGCGCGATGATCGAGATCAATCCCAGCAGCACCAGCCCGATCCCCCAGGCCGCGATCGCCGCGTTGGACAGCACTTCGGGCCGCTGCGCGCTCCGCCGTTCGCTCACCACTCGATCATGTGGCTCCGGCGCGCGGTCGAGCCACCGAACGACCCGACGCCACCCGGATGCGCGGCGACGACCGCGCGGGGTGACCGCGCTCCCGGATTCACCGAACCACCTCGCCGGACCGCGGCGTCTCGATAATCTCCGCGGGTGATCACCGAACATGTCGGCGTGTCCGCGCTGACCCACGTGCACGCCCGCCCCGGTGGCCGCGGAGTGCTGCGCTTCGACCAGCAGGGCTGGACCCTGCACCGCACCGCTTTCGCCTGGCCCGACCTCAAACGGCTGATGATCTGGGTGGTCGTCGCCACCTGGGTGCTGGCGGTGCTGGCCATGCCCTTCCGCGAGCGGCTGGAGCACGACGACACCGCCCAGCTGGTCGCCGCGATCATCGCGACGCCCATGTTCCTGATCCTGGTCGGCCTGCTGCTGTACTGGGTGGTGAACCTGCTCGCCGAGGTCCTGTCGATCGTGTTCACCGTCGTCACCCTCGGGCACTTCCACCGGAACCCGCCGCGCTGGCTGCAGCGGCTGCGCGCCGCCCGGCGCCGCAAGTCCGCACCCGGCGAACCGTCCGCGCCGGTCGCCGCGCACCGCTACGACTCCGTCGTCGAAGGCCGCGTGCTGCACCGGTTCCGTCGCACCGTCGTGCTGCTGCGCACCACCGACGGGCGCACGCTGCGCTACCGCACCTGGGGCTTCGCCGGACGGACCCGGTTGCTCGGCGACGCCTTCGCCGAGCACCTCGCCGACCGGCTCCGCTGAGCGGGAGCAGACCTGGACCCGCCTCGAACGCACAGGAGGCCGGTACCCCGCGGGGTACCGGCCTCCAATGCGGTTCGGGAACTCAGTCCAGGTAGTCGCGCAGCACCTGGGACCGCGACGGGTGGCGCAGCTTCGACATCGTCTTCGACTCGATCTGCCGGATGCGCTCGCGCGTCACCCCGTAGACCTGGCCGATCTCGTCCAGCGTCCGCGGCTGGCCGTCGGTGAGGCCGAAGCGCAGCCGCACCACGCCCGCCTCCCGCTCGGACAGCGTCGCCAGCACCGACTGCAGCTGGTCCTGCAGCAGCGTGAACGACACGGCGTCGACGGCGACGACCGCCTCGGAGTCCTCGATGAAGTCCCCGAGCTGGCTGTCCCCCTCATCACCGATCGTCTGGTCCAGCGAGATGGGCTCCCGGGCGTACTGCTGGATCTCCAGCACCTTCTCCGGGGTGATGTCCATTTCCTTCGCGAGCTCCTCGGGCGTGGGCTCGCGGCCCAGGTCCTGCAGCAGCTCGCGCTGGATGCGACCCAGCTTGTTGATGACCTCGACCATGTGCACCGGGATGCGGATGGTGCGGGCCTGGTCGGCCATCGCGCGGGTGATGGCCTGCCGGATCCACCAGGTGGCGTACGTGGAGAACTTGTAGCCCTTGGTGTAGTCGAACTTCTCGACCGCGCGGATCAGCCCGAGGTTGCCCTCCTGGATCAGGTCCAGGAACGCCATGCCGCGGCCGGTGTAGCGCTTGGCGAGGCTGACCACGAGCCGGAGGTTGGCCTCCAGCAGGTGGTTCTTGGCCCGCTCGCCGTCCCGGACGATCCAGCGCAGGTCGCGCTTCATCTGGAACGTGAGCTTCTCGTCGGCCTCCTCGGCCTGGCGGAGCCGCTCGGCGCCGTAGAGGCCGGCCTCGATCCGCTTGGCGAGTTCGACCTCCTCCTCGGCGTTGAGCAGCGCGACCTTGCCGATCTGCTTCAGGTAGGCGCGCACCGAGTCGGCGGAGGCGGTGAGCTCGGCGTCCTTGCGGGCCTGCCGCAGCGCCTCGGACTCCTCCTCGTCCCAGACGAAGTCG
This sequence comes from Saccharopolyspora sp. 7B, assembly GCF_020177435.1. Taxonomy (NCBI): domain Bacteria; kingdom Bacillati; phylum Actinomycetota; class Actinomycetes; order Pseudonocardiales; family Pseudonocardiaceae; genus Saccharopolyspora; species Saccharopolyspora sp. 7B. Next base: position 49,406 of record NZ_JAIUKC010000020.1, read on the forward strand.
GAGTCGGTCTTGCCGTCCTCGTCCTCGGGGACGGTCGGCTCCTCCGGGATCTCCACTTCGACCTCGGCGAGGTCACCCACGTCGGGCGAGGTCAGGTCGGTCTCGATCGGTTCGTCGATCTCCAGACCTTCGCCGTTCTTGGCGGTGTTCTTCGCACCGGCCTTGCCCGCGCCGGACTTGGCCGGAGCGGCCTTGGTGCCCTTCTTGGCCGCCGGCTTCGCGGCGGTCTTGCGACCCGCCGACTTCGCGGCTGTCGCGGACTTGGCCTTCGCCGCGCCGGTACCGGTCTGGCCGGTCTCTTGCGCGGACGCCTCGGTCTGGGACTGGGATGCGGACTTGGCCGACGAAGACTGGCCACCGCCGGCGGTTGCAGCGGAGCTGGAGCGTCGGGTTGCGGTTTCTGCGGCTGCCACGTACGCCCTTTCGCGACGGTCGATCAGGGCAGGCCGGAGGGCGCGAAACCTCGGCCGCCAGAGGTCGGGGACGACCCACCTGCCAGAACTTCCGAAGCGGAGTCGATTTCGGCTGAACGCCTGTTCCGGCGCCGTGCCGGAGGTTCCGGATGAGGTCGGTCGTGTTCCATTGTAACCGCGACGGTGGAGTGCGGTTCCGCTGCAAGGCGGAGATCGGTCCCGTCCCAGCGCAACGCGGTCCTTCCGAGATCACTCGGACGGACGTACCGGGGAAACGCCACGACATCGCCCCGGTCGCCGTCGAGATCAGTCTCCGAGCGCCGCCGCGGCCGTGGCCGCGCCGACGATGCCCGCGTCGTTCTTCAACGTCGCGGCCACGATCGGCGTGCGGACGTCCAGCAGCGGGAGCCACTTGTGCGCCTTCTTGCTGACCCCGCCGCCCGCGATGAACAGGTCCGGCCAGAGGAACTTCTCCAGGCCCTGGACGTAGCGGCTCACCCGCGGCGCCCACTCCGGGTAGCTGAGGTCCAGGTCGTCCTTCACCGAGGCGGCGGCCTGCTTCTCCGCGTCGTGCCCGTCGACCTCGATGTGCCCGAACTCGGTGTTCGGGACCAGCTTGCCGTCCAGGAACATCGCGCTGCCGATGCCGGTGCCGAAGGTCAGCACGACCACCAGCCCGTTCCGGCCCGCCCCTGCGCCCGAGCGCATCTCGGCGAGGCCGGCGGCGTCGGCGTCGTTGAGCACGACCACCTGATCGCGCGACTTGCCGAGCCGTTCCGCGAACAGCGCCTGCGCGTCGGTGCCGATCCAGCTCTTGTCGATGTTCGCCGCCGAATGGGCGACACCCTCCTTGATCACGCTGGGCAGGGTGACGCCGACCGGACCGGACCAGCCGAACTTCTCGACGATCTCCGCGACCGCGTCGGCCACCGCGTCCGGTGTCGAGGGGTGGGGGGTGGGGATTCGCATGCGTTCTTCGGCCAGCACACCACCGTCGATGTCCACCGGACACCCCTTGATGCCGGACCCGCCGATATCCACGCCGAAACCGCGGGCAGTGCCCATGCCCGATCCTTCCTATTCGATTCAGAACGAGGTGTGCAGACCTTATCCGCGCTGTGCTGCGATGTGAACGTGGGATTGACAGCTGACATGGACAACGAAACCCTCCGCGCCGTCGCGACGCAGGTCGCGGGCGAGGCGGCCGAGCTGGCGAGCACGATTCGTGACGAATCGGTGATCGGCGGTGCGGTGCGGACCAAGAGCACGGAGACCGATGTCGTCACCGAGGCCGACCGGGCGGCCGAGCGGCTCGTGCGGGACCGGCTCGCCGAGCTGCGCCCCGGCGAATCGGTGCTCGGCGAGGAGGAAGGCGGCGCGGGAGCGCTGGACGGGCTGCGCTGGGTCGTGGACCCGATCGACGGAACCGTGAACTACCTCTACGGCTACCCCTGGTACGCCGTGTCGCTGGCCGCGCAGGTCGACGGCCGGTCCATCGCCGGGGCCGTGGTGGAGCCGGTTTCGGGCCGGGTGTGGAGCGCGGCCGAGGGCGGTGGTGCGTTCTGCGGCGAGGAGCGGCTGCGCGCCTCCGCTGCTGACCGGCTCGACCTGGCCCTGGTGGGCACCGGGTTCGCCTACGACGTCGAGCGGCGCCGCGGGCAGGCCGCGGCGACCGGCAGGCTGCTGGGGCGGGTGCGCGACATCCGGCGTTCGGGCGCGGCCTCGCTGGACCTGTGCGCGGTCGCGGCGGGATGGCTCGACGCCTACTACGAGGTCGGGTTGAAGCGGTGGGACTGGGCGGCCGGAGCGCTCATCGCGCAGGAGGCCGGTGCGCTGCTGCGGTTGCCCGCGGCCGGGACGTCCGACGGGCTCGGTGACGAGGCGATGGTCTGCGCGGCGCCGGGCGTCGCCGACCGGCTGACCGCGGTGCTGCGCGAAGTGGGGGCGTTCGAGGTGTGAACGCCACGATGCCCGCCTGCCGTCCGGGGCGGCAGGCGGGCATCGCCGCGTTCGGGGAGCCGGTGCCGGCTCAGCAGGCCACGTCGCGGGCGGCTTCCAGCAGCTCCTCGTCGATCTGCGGCGCCCGGACCTCCTGCTCGGCGGCGCCCTGCGGCTCCCGGTTCTTCAGCTCCTGCAGGATCTGCCGGGCCTCCGGCTTGTTCCGGATGTCCCGGAAGTCCTTGCCCAGCGCCAGGTCCAGCGTGTCGCCGTTGCGGTCGTCGCGCACCAGCTGCGCGCACGGGACCATCAGGCTCAGCGTGCGGGCCGCGCTCGCCCCGGCCGCGCCGAAGCGGATCTGGCCGTGGCAGTCGAGGTCGTAGTTCGGGTAGACCGGGTCGTTGTCCGGCTCACCGCCGGGCGCGAACCCGTAGTTCGTCAGCTCCTGGCTGATGAGACCGGCCTGGTTGGCCTCGCCGTTGCCGTTGAGCACCCGCACCTTCACGTCGTGGGCCGGGATGGGGTTGGTGCGGTCCAGCGCGTCGCGGGGCAGCATCTGGCCCAGCGCGGGCGGTTCCTGCTGCGGATCGGCGTCGGGTTCGGGCGGCGCGGTTGGCGCGCCCGGGACGGTGCACCGGGTGGCGGTCTCGACGTCCTCGGTGGTCTCGAAGACCCGGGTCCACATCAGACCGGACAGGACGACCAGCAGCCCCAGCACGAGCAGAGCTGGCAGCGGTCGCCGTCGCCGGTATCGGGGGCCTTGGGCGCCCCAGCGTGAAGTCGCGGCTGACACGTCCTGCCACTCTCCTCTTGCCGTCATCGGATCGGACGTTGCGCGATCAGCCTAGGCGTTGGCGGTCGGTTCCGCGTCGCCGGACAGGCCGTCGTGTCGCACTCGTTGCGTCTGCTGAAGCAGACGTTCGGGTGATCTTGTCGGATGCCTCGGTGCAGTGCACACCACACATATGGGTGACCTCATGCGTCTGCGGTTCGAGGATGGGCTACCCTCTCGGCGCCTCGGGCAGTGACGGGGAGCGAGAGCGGCTCGTTTCAGGGGGAACTTGGGGCGCAGCAGGCGAGATCACCGTCACGCATGCCTCCGGGCACAAATGAGAGCCCTGGAACGTTTACCAGCGGCACACCATTGCAGTCTCCACTATCGCAGGGGTGAATCACGATGGCGACCGACTACGACGCTCCGCGCCGCAGCGAGTCCGAGGAAATGACGGAAGACTCGTTGGAGGAGCTCAAGGCGCGGCGCAACGAAGCGCAATCCGGCGTCGTCGACGCCGATGAATCGGAGATCGCGGAGAACTTCGAGTTGCCGGGAGCCGATCTGTCCGGTGAGGAGATGACCGTCAAGGTCCTGCCCAAGCAGGCCGACGAGTTCACCTGCTCCAGCTGCTTCCTGGTGCACCACCGCAGCAGGCTGGCCGAGGAGCGCAACGGCGGCCTGATCTGCCGCGACTGCGCTGCCTGAGCAGTACCGGACGGGGTCCGCAGGCGGGGTGGCCTGCGGTGACGCCCGGACGGGCCTGGTGGCGAGGGCGACCTGGAGGGGCGTTCTCGCGGTCGGGCCACGGCTGTCCGGGCGCAGCACGACCCGGCGGCTTCGGACCGGTGGGCCACCGGTCCGGGGCGGGCTGATCGGCTGCGGCGAGTCGGCGGACGCGGCGAATGGGAACGGCGAAGACCGAACACGGACCTGGGCTCACGAGTGGTCGTGCGCCCAGGTTTGTTGTTTCCGGTGGCCGACGGCCGGAGTGGCGCGGTGTGCTCCGCGGATCCGCTCAACTCCGCAATGCGGCGGCCAATTGCTCCGGACGGCGGGAACTCACCACCCAGTAGGGGGTGGGGTCGTCTTCGTCGTCGAGCCAGATCCGCACCGATGCGGGTGCCCAGGGACGGTGCACCACGAATGCGGCCGGATCGAGTTCCGGGCCCAGCGCGCGCCGCTTCTCCGCGGCGGGCACCACCTCGGCGTCCTCGATGAAGCGCAGCGGCACGTGCGCGTCGCCGACCCACAGCTCCCCGCGGGTGACCTCGATCTTCGTCCGGCCGAGCCACAGCGGGACCGCCACCGCGATCGGCAGCAGCAGCACGTACGGCAGCCACGCCCGGATCCCCGGATAGCCCATGTGCACCTCGGCGGCCAGCAGGCCCGCCATCACCAGCGGCAACGGCCAGGTCCACCAGGCCGCGTACAGCCGTTCCCGGTAGGTCCGCGACTCGCCGACGTTCCCCTGACCGGGGGCGTCCGCGGCGGGGCTGGTTGCTTCTGCGCTCTCCGACACGCCTCCAGGGTAGTCTCGCCGCCCGTGCCGAACGTGAAGGTCCTGCTGACCCGTCTCGACCCCGAAGTGCCGATCCCGTCGTACGCCCGGCCCGGTGATGCCGGCGCCGATCTGGTGACGACCAGCGACCTCGTGCTGCGCCCCGGCGAGCGAGCGCTCGTCGGCACCGGCGTCTCGCTCGCGTTACCCGAGGGGTACGCCGGGTTCGTGCATCCCCGTTCCGGGCTGGCCGCGCGCGCCGGGTTGGGGGTGGTGAACTCCCCGGGCACGATCGATTCCGGGTACCGCGGTGAGATCAAGGTCTGCTTGATCAATCATGATCGTGCTGAGACCTTGTCGCTGCGGCGCGGCGACCGCATCGCCCAGCTGGTCGTGCAGCGCGTGGAGTGCGCGGTGTTCGAAGAGGTCGAGGCGCTGCCCGAATCGCAGCGGGGGACCGGTGGCCACGGATCCACCGGCGGGCACGAGGTGCTGACGGGACCGGCGTCCGCCGGTTCCGAGCACAGGACGGAGGTCTGAGGGGATGTTCGGATTGGGCCGTCGCGGGCGGGACTCGCGGCAGGACGAGGGCGTGCCGGCGGAGAGCGCGGAGGCCGCCGGGTCGGAGTCGGGCCTGGGGCCCTACGACCTCGGTGAGCTGCCCGCGGGCGACGAGGTCGAGAGGCTGGACCTGGGTTCGGTGCGGCTGCCGGTACCGGAGGGCAGCCAGCTGCAGGTCGAGGTGGACCCGGCGGGCCCGGTGCGCGCGGTGCACCTGGTGACCCGGGTGGGCCGGTTGACCATCAGCGCGTTCGCCGCGCCGCGCAGCGCCGAGCTGTGGCCGGAGGTCCGCGCCGAGCTGACCGCGCAGCTGCGCCGGGACGGCGCCACGGTCCACGAGGAGGACGGCGAGTGGGGCCGCGAGCTGGTCGGCGACTCGCCGCGCGCCGCACTGCGGTTCGTCGGCGTCGACGGCCCGCGCTGGATGGTCCGCGGGGTGGCCGCCGGGCCGGCGGAGACCGCGGAGGCCTGCTCGAAGCTGCTGTACACGGTGCTCGACGAGACCGTGGTGGTCCGCGGTGAGGACCCGCTGCCGGTGCGCACGCCGCTGCCGATCGAGCTGCCCGAATCCATCGCGCGGCACATCCAGCAGGCGCAGAACGGCGAGCAGCAGCAGGCCTGATCCCGAAGTTGATCACGCTTTCGGGTGATCGACTTCGTTTTGGCGCCAGGGTGGCGACGCGCGGCTGAGCGCGGGCTACGCTGGTGTTCGGAGCGCGCAGCAGTGCCCCGAGAAGTCATCGGAAGACCCGGTGGCCCGCCGTTCCGACGGGCTTCCGCCGATCGTGTTCAGTCCCAGGCGTACGTGGAGCGCTAGCGATGAGCAACACCGGGGGCGGCTACTGGCGCCGCTTCATGCGTCGGTTGACCAGCGACGTCGCCGAGCTCGACGCCGACGACCTCTCCGAGCGCGCGCAGGCGGACGGGGCGCAGCGCGCCTGCGACTGCCGGTGCGGCCAGGAGGCCGTGGTGCTGGGCAGGCTGCGCAGCGTGGACATGTCGCCGAAGAACTCCGCTCCGACGCTGGAAGCCGAACTGTTCGACGGCACCGAAGGCGTGACGCTGGTGTGGCTGGGGAGGCGCCGGATCACCGGCATCGAACCGGGCCGCACCATCAAGGCCCGCGGCCGGATCGCGGTCCGGGACGGCTGCAAGGTGCTGTACAACCCCTACTACGAGTTGCAGAACACCGCATGAGCGAACGCGAGACACCGGCGGCCGACCACCAGCGGCCCGCCGCCGAGCCCGAGACCGGGCAGGTGCCACCGGGCGCCGCGGACGACGCCGCGACCCCGCTGTCCGAAAAGACCCTGCTGGAGCAGATGGGCGGGGTCTCCGGCCTCGCCTACTCGGCCGTGCCGATCGTGGTGTTCGTGCTGGTGAACGCGTTCACCGGGATGATGCCCGCGATCTGGTCGGCGATCGGCCTGGCGGTGGCGATCGCGGTGTGGCGCCTGGTGCGCAAGGAACCGCTGCAGCCCGCGATCTCCGGGGTGCTGGGCGTGGCCGTGTGCTCGTTCATCGCCTACCGCTCCGGGGACGCCAAGGGCTTCTTCCTGCTGGGCATCTGGACCAGCCTGGTGTACGGCGGCGTGTTCCTGCTGTCGGTGCTGGCGCGCTGGCCGCTGGTGGGCGTGGCCTGGTCGGCGCTGAACTCGCTGGGCTTCGGCTGGCGCAAGCAGCGGGCGGCGCTGCGCGCCTACGACATCGCCACGCTCGCGTGGGTGGTCGTGTTCGCCGCCAAGTACGTGGTGCAGCAGTGGCTGTACAACGCGGACGAGACCGCGTGGCTCGGGTTCGCGCGGATCGCGATGGGCTACCCGCTGACGGTGCTGGCGCTGCTGGTGACCGTGTGGGCCGTTCGCCGCGCCTCGAAGATCGCGCAGGAGGCCGCGGACCGCGAGCAGGCCGAGCGCGACGCCGCCGACCGGGCCGCCTACGCCCGCCACACCCTGCCCGAAGGCGAGAACTGAGCTCCTCCCGCCTCCGCTCGCCGCGGGGACGGGTGAACCTCCCGTCCTCGTCGCGGGATCGTCGGCTCCGCCGCACGGGGGCGCCGTCCCCGCGAGGGCGGCGCTGAAGCACCCGCGGGGCCCTGCTGCCCAGATGGTGGCTGGCTCCCCGCCTGCGGGAGCAGGGGGACTCCGCTACCAGTCGCTCAGCGGCCGTGGACCGCTTCGCGGATCTGCGGCTCCACCTCGGCCGCCGCCACGAACAGCAGCTCGTCGCCGGCCTCCACCGGGTCGTCCTGCTGCGGGACGATGACCCGGCCGCCGCGCAGGATCGTCACCAGCGCCGCGTCCGGCGGCAGCGCCAGGTCCCGCACCCGGCGGCCCGCGAGCGAGGTGTCCTGGGGCAGGGTGATCTCCACGAGGTTCGCCTGGCCCTGCCGCAGCGTCATCAGCCGCACCAGGTCGCCCACGTTGACGGCCTCCTCGACCATGGCGGCGAGCATCCGCGGCGTGGACACGGCCACGTCGACGCCCCAGGAGGTGGTGAACAGCCACTCGTTGCGCGGGTCGTTGACCCGGGCGACGACGCGGCGCACCGCGAACTCGGTCTTCGCCAGCAGCGAGACCACCAGGTTCACCTTGTCGTCGCCGGTGGCCGCGATGACCACGTCGCAGGACTGCAACCCGGCCTCCTCCAGCGAGGCGAGTTCGCAGGCGTCGGCGAGGACCCACTCCACGTCGGGGAGGGTCTTCGGCCGGTAGTTCTCGGTGCCGCGCTCGATGAGCATGACCTGGTGGCCGCCGTCGAGCAGCTCACCGGCGATGGAGTGGCCGACGGCCCCGGCGCCGGCGATCGCGATGCGCATCACTCGGTCTCCTCTGGTGCGCGCAGCGCCGCCGCGGTGACGTCGGTGACGGTGCCGGACAGCGCGGCGACGTAGACGTCGTCGTCGGCTTGGATGACGGTCTTGCGGTCGGGCAGCACGCCGCCGCCGAAGCGCATCACGAACGCCACCCGGGCGCCGGTGGTGTCCTCCAGCTCGACGACGCGCCTGCCGACCCAGTCCTCGTGCAGCGGCAGCTGCAGCACGGCGACGGCGCCGGACGGTTCGCGCCAGGCGGTCGCGACCCCTTCGGGCAGCAGCATCCGCAGGAACCGGTCGGTGGTCCACGGGACGGTGGCCACGGTGGGGATGCCGAGCCGCTCGTACACGGCGGCGCGCTTCGGGTCGTAGATGCGGGCGACGACGTGCTCCACGCCGAACGTCTCGCGCGCCACCCGGGCAGCGATGATGTTCGAGTTGTCGCCGTTGGAGACGGCGGCGAACGCCGCGGCGGATTCGATGCCCGCTTCGGTCAGCACGTCCCGGTCGAATCCGTTGCCGGTGACCTGGCGGCCGGTGAAGTCCTTGCCGAGCCGGTGGAACGCGCCCTCGTCCTTGTCCACCACGGCGACGGTGTGGTCGAGCCGTTGCAGGGCGGCGGCGAGGGATGCCCCCACCCGGCCGCAGCCCAGGATCACGACGTGCACGGCCTTGTCTCCTCATCACGGGCGGTCGGCGGCACGGCGGCCGACCGCCGCGCCAGCGTGACGGTACCCGGCGAGGCGGCTGCGCGGCTGCCGCACGCTCGCCGGCGGGGAACCGCCGCTCTCAGCGTGTGCACGGTAGCCGAGGCCGACGGCGCCGGTCACGCGGCCGGGGGCGGGGAGACCTGCGCCACGGGCGGGCCCGGCGGCGCGCGCGAGCGGAGCACTTACGCTCATGCCCGTGTCCAAGCTCGCGACCGCGACGAAACGCCTGCTGGTAGGGCGTCCGTTCCGCAGTGACCGGTTGTCGCACACGCTGTTGCCGAAACGGCTGGCGCTGCCCGTGTTCGCCTCCGACGCCATGTCCTCGGTGGCGTACGCACCGGAGGAGATCTTCCTGGTGCTGTCCGTGGCGGGCCTGTCCGCCTACGCGTGGACGCCGTGGGTGGGAGCGCTGGTCGCGCTGGTGATGCTCACCGTGGTGGCCAGCTACCGGCAGAACGTGCGGGCCTACCCGTCCGGCGGTGGCGACTACGAGGTCGCGACCGTGAACCTCGGCAGGCACGCCGGGTTGACGGTGGCCAGCGCGCTGCTCGTCGACTACGTGCTGACCGTCGCGGTGTCGATCTCCTCGGCGGCGGCGAACGTCGGCGCGCTGATCCCGTTCGTGGCCACCCACAAGGAGTGGTTCGCGGTCGCGGCGATCGTGGTGCTCACCGCGATCAACCTGCGCGGCCTGCGCGAATCCGGCGGCTTCCTGGCCGTGCCGGTGTACGCGTTCCTGCTCGGCGTGCTCGGGATGATCGTGTTCGGCCTGTTCCGGGCCGTGGTGCTGGACCAGCCGATGCGCGCGGAGAGCGCGGGCGTCGAGGTCATGCCGGACGAGAACCAGCTGGCCGGGCTCGCGTTCGTGTTCCTGGTGATGCGCGCGTTCTCGCAGGGCGCGGCCGCGCTGACCGGGGTGGAGGCGATCAGCAACGGCGTTCCCGCGTTCCAGAAGCCGAAGTCGCGCAACGCGGCGACGACGCTGCTGATGATGGGCGCCATCTCGGTGGCGATGCTGATGGGCCTGATCTGGCTCGCGCAGCTCACCGGGGTGCGGCTCGCGGAGAACCCGGCGGCGCAGATCACCTCGGCGCCGCCCGGCTACGTGCAGCACACGATGGTGGCGCAGATCGCGGGCGCGGTGTTCGACGTGTTCCCGCCCGGTGCGTTCTTCGTGACGGCGGCGACCGCGATCATCCTGGTGCTGGCGGCGAACACCGCGTTCAACGGGTTCCCGGTGCTCGGATCGATCCTCGCCCAGGATCGCTACCTGCCGCGCCAGTTCCACACCCGGGGCGACCGGCTGGCGTTCTCCAACGGGATCCTGTTCCTCGCCGCGTTCGCGGTGGTGCTGGTGCTGGCCTTCGACGCCGAGGTCACCCGGCTGGTGCAGCTGTACGTGGTGGGCGTGTTCGTGTCGTTCACGGTGAGCCAGACCGGCATGGTGCGGCACTGGAACCGGCTGCTGCGCAAGGAGCAGGACCAGGCGGCGCGGCGCCGGATGCGGCGTTCCCAGGCGATCAACGCGTTCGGGCTGGTGCTGACCGGATCGGTGCTGGTGATCGTGCTGGTGACGAAGTTCGCGAAGGGCGCGTGGATCGCGCTGGCGGCGATGGGCGCGATCTACCTGCTGATGACGGCGATCCGCAGGCACTACGACTCGGTGCAGGAGGAGCTGGCGGAGTACGACGCCGAGCCCGCGGTGCTGCCGTCGCGCAACTACGCCCTGGTGCTCGTCTCGCAGCTGCACCTGCCGACGCTGCGCGCGCTGGCCTACGCGCGCGCCACCCGCCCCGACACGCTCGAAGCGGTCACCGTGAACGTCGACGACGCCGGGACCAGGAAGCTCACCGCCATCTGGGAGTCGAAGGACATGCCGGTGCCGCTGAAGGTCATCGAGTCCCCGTACCGTGAGGTGACCCGGCCGCTGATCGAGTACGTGAAGCGGATCCGCCGCAACAGCCCCCGTGACGTGGTCACGGTGTTCATCCCGGAGTACGTGGTGGGGCGCTGGTGGGAGCAGGTGCTGCACAACCAGAGCGCGTTGCGGCTCAAAGGCAGGTTGCTGTTCGAGCCGGGGGTGATGGTGACGAGCGTGCCGTGGCAGCTCGCGTCGTCGACCCGGGCGAAGCAGCGCGCCAAGACCCGGGTGATGCCGGGCGCGTTGCGCCGCGGTTTGGGCGAATCGAAGGGGACTGAACGTCGGTGACCGAGAAGTTGGATTGGACCGGCAGGCGCCTGAAGCTGGACGTGGGGCCGGTCGCGCACGGCGGCCACTGCGTGGCCAGGCACGAGGGGCGCGTCGTGTTCGTGCGCCACGCGCTGCCCGGCGAGGTGGTGCTGGCCGAGGTCACCGACGACCCGGGCAAGGGCTTCTGCCGGGCGGACGCCGTCGAGGTGTTCACCGCCGCGGAGGGGCGCGTCGCGCCGCCGTGCCCGCTGGCCGACATGGCGCTGGGCCACGACCGCTGCGGCGGCTGCGACTGGCAGCACGCCGACCACGGCACGCAGCGGGAGCTGAAGGCGGCGGTGCTGCACGAGCAGTTGCAGCGCCTCGCCGGGCTGGACCGGTCCGTCGAGGTGCAGGAGCTGCCCGGCGGGCCGTTGCGCTGGCGCACCCGGGTGCGGCTGGCCGTGGACCGGGTCGGGCGGCCCGGGTTCCACCCGCACCGCAGCCACCGGGTGCTGCCGGTACAGGACTGCCCGATCACGGTGCGCGGTGCGCTGGACGGGCTCACCGACCGGGAGTGGCCGCAGGGCGCCGAGCTGGAGGTCGCGGCCGACGCGGACTCCGCGGTGCACCTGACGCTGCGCGAACGCGCCCCGCAGCGCCGCCGCGGCAAGCGCGGTGCCGTCGTGAGCACGCCGGTGCACGGTTCCGCCACGGCGCGGGAGCAGGCCGCCGGCCGCTCCTGGGACGTGTCCGCGGACGGCTTCTGGCAGGTGCACCCGGCGGCCGCCGACACCTTCGCGCGGGCCGTCGCCCGGATGGCGCAGGTTCCGGCGGGCGGGGTGGCCTGGGACCTCTACGGCGGGGTGGGGCTGTTCGCCTCGGTGCTCGCCGAGCAGGCCGGGCCCGCCGGGGACGTGCTGCTGGTGGAGTCCTCGCGGCGCGCCACCGAGGACGCCGTGGCGAACCTCCGCGACCTGCCGCAGGTGTCGTTCCGGGCGGGCACCGTGGAGGAGGTGCTGGCCGACGAGGAGCTGCCCGCACCGAACGTGGTGGTGCTGGACCCGCCGCGCAAGGGCGCCGGGCGCCGCATCGTCGAGGCCGTGTGCGCGGCGGGGCCGGAGCGCGTGGTCCACGTGGCCTGCGATCCGGCGGCGCTGGCGCGGGACGTGAGCCTGTTCGCCGAGCAGGGCTACCGGCTCGCGGACCTGGAGGCGTTCGACGCGTTCCCGATGACTCATCACATGGAGTGCATAGCCCTCCTGACCCGCGGCTGATGCCTGTCTCGCTGTCTTCTGCTGCGTAGGGCTGGGGCGGCGGAACCTCAGCGGGATTCTCGCTGCGGGATCTTTTTCCCTAGTGGCTCGGCCACGAGGAAAAAAGCTGTCCTCGCGAGAATCCCGCTGAGAACCCGCGGGTGGTCCTGTTGCGTGCGTGGGCGCTGCTCATCGGCTTCGCCGCTGACAGGACAGGGCTATGACGCGGCCGGCTTCCCGGGCCGGGTGGTCGTCCGCCTCGAACGTGCGACGTGTGCGGTGAGTGGTCGCGTTGGTCGGAACGGGTGGTGCTGGTCCGCTCGACTGGAGGAAATCCCGCTGCGCAAGCCGTTCCCAGTTGTCGCCGGGTGTTCGTTGTGGCCGGTGAGACCGGTGCGGGCGTCGCCTTGACCGGTGATCCGGCCTCCCCGGTGGCGTGCGTACCTTGTCCGGAGCGGGTGGTCGTGCTCCGTAGACTGGTCGCGGTTCCCCGAGGGTGAGCCCGGCCGTCGCGAGGCGCCCCGCCCCGGTGGTGAAGGCATGTGATGCGGGATGACGAACGAGGTGGAGCGGTGACGCTGCTGGAATCCGTGCAAGGTCCGGCCGACCTGAAACGCCTGGAGCACGGTGAGCTGGTGGAGCTGGCCGCTGAGATCCGCTCCTTCCTGATCGAGAAGGTGTCCCGCACCGGCGGGCACCTCGGCCCGAACCTGGGCGCCGTGGAGCTGACCTTGGCGGTGCACCGGGTGTTCGACTCACCGCGGGACGCGGTGGTCTTCGACACCGGGCACCAGGCGTACGTGCACAAGATCGTGACCGGTCGTCAGGAGGGCTTCGACCGGCTGCGCAAGCGGGACGGCCTGTCCGGCTACCCGTCGCGCGCCGAGAGCGAGCACGACCTGGTGGAGAACTCGCACGCCTCCACCTCGCTGTCCTACGCGGACGGGCTGGCCCGGTCGTTCCAGCTCACCGGCGGCGGCAGGCACGCGGTGGCGATCGTCGGCGACGGCGCGCTCACCGGCGGCATGTGCTGGGAGGCGCTGAACAACATCGCCGCCGACCAGGAGCGCCCGCTGGTCATCATCGTCAACGACAACGGCCGCTCCTACGCGCCCACCATCGGCGGGTTCGCCGAGCACCTCTCGGCGCTGCGGCTCAACCCGGGCTATGAGAAGGCGCTGGAGCGCGGCCGCAGCACGCTGCGCAACCTGCCAGTGGTCGGCAGGCCGCTCTACACCGGCCTGCACGCCGCGAAGTCCGGGCTCAAGGACGCGTTCAGCCCGCAGGTGATGTTCTCCGACCTCGGCATCAAGTACCTCGGCCCGGTCGACGGGCACGACATGAAGGCCATGGAGCAGGCGCTGGCGATGGCGCGCTCCTTCGGCGGCCCGGTGATCGTGCACGCCGTCACCCGCAAGGGCAACGGCTTCGCCCCGGCGGAGAACCACGAGGCCGACCAGATGCACCAGGTGAAGGTGATCAACCCGGAGACCGGGCTGCCGACCTCGCCGACGCCGAAGAGCTGGACGAACGTGTTCTCCGACGAGCTGGTGCGCATCGGTGGCGAGCGCTCCGACGTGGTGGCGATGACCGCCGCGATGCTCGGGCCGACCGGCCTGGACAAGTTCGCGAAGGCCTATCCGGACCGCTGCTTCGACGTGGGCATCGCCGAGCAGCACGCGATGACCTCCGCCGCGGGCATGGCGATGGGCGGGCTGCACCCGGTGTTCGCGGTGTACTCGACGTTCCTGAACCGCGCGTTCGACCAGCTGCTGATGGACGTGGCGCTGCACCGCCAGCCGGTGACGGTGACCTTGGACCGCTCCGGCATCACCGGTGACGACGGTGCCAGCCACAACGGCATGTGGGACATGTCGATCCTCGGCCTGATCCCGGGCATCCGGGTGGCGGCGCCGCGCGACGCGGTGACGCTGCGGGAGGAGCTGCGCGAGGCCGTCGCCGTCGACGACGGTCCGACGGTGGTGCGGTTTTCCAAGGGCTCGGTCATCGAGGAGGTCCCGGCGCTGGAGCGCGTCGGCGGCGTCGACGTGCTGCACCGGCCGGACGGGGGCGAGCGCAGCGACGTGCTGCTGGCCGTCGTCGGCGCGTTCGGCGAGACCGCGGTGGCCGCGGCGCGGCGCCTGGCCGCGCAGGGCATCGGCGTCACCGTCGTCGACCCGCGCTGGGTGACGCCGGTGCCGCAGCAGGTCGTGACCATGGCCGCCGAGCACGAGCTGGTCGTCACCCTGGAGGACGGCGGCAGGCACGGCGGATTCGGCTGGGCGCTGGCGGCCGCGCTGCGCGACGCCGGGGTGGACGTGCCGCTGCGCGACCTGGCGGTGCCCAACGAGTTCCTGCAGCACGCCTCCCGCGAGCAGGTGCTGGCCGACCTGGGCCTCACCGAGCAGGACGTGGCGCGCCGCGTCACCGAGTGGGTCGCGGACCGGCTCCGCGACCAGCAGCAGGTCGCCGAGCTGGACGGTCCGGCCCGCCGCGAGGCCTGAGCAGCACGACCGGCGGCCCCGCCACCCGCGTGGTGGCGGGGCCGCCGTGCGCCCGCTGGTGATCCCCGCCCGCGCCGGTTGTGGCACGGTGAACCGGTGCGAATCCTTGTCGTGGAAGACGAGCAGCCGCTGGCCGACGCCGTCGCCCGCGGGCTGCGCAGGGAAGGCATGGCCGTGGACGTCGCCTACGACGGCGAGAGCGGCCAGGAGAAGGCGTCGATCACCCGGTACGACGTGATCGTGCTGGACCGGGACCTGCCGGTGATGTCCGGGGACGAGCTGTGCCGCGAGGTCGTGTCCTCCGGCGAGCTCACCCGGGTGCTGATGCTGACCGCCAGCGGCACCGTGCAGGACCGGGTGGACGGCCTGTCGCTCGGCGCCGACGACTACCTGGCGAAGCCGTTCGCGTTCCCGGAGCTGATCGCGCGGGTGCGGGCGCTGGGCAGGCGCGCGACTCCGGCGGTGCCGCCGCTGCTGACCGCGCGCGGCTTGGAGCTGGACCCGGCGCGGCGGGTGGTGCGGCGCGACGGCTCGGAGGTGGAGCTGACCCGCAAGGAGTTCGGCGTGCTGGAGGTGCTGCTGGCGGCCGGCGGCGCGGTGGTCAGCTCGGAGGAGCTGCTGGAGCGGGTGTGGGACGAGCACGCCGACCCGTTCACCACGACCGTGCGGGTCACGATGATGACCTTGCGCAAGAAGCTCGGCGAGCCCGCGGTCATCGACACCGTCGTCGGCTCCGGCTACCGGGTGCCGTCGGCGGGCCGCGCCGAGCACACCGGGGCGTGAGCGTGGGCCGTCCGGCGGTGCCACCCGGCTTGCGCCCGCTGATCCGGCGCGGTCCCGGGCTGCGCGCGCGGTTGACGCTGCTCGCCACCGGACTGGTGGCCGCGGTGAGCGCCCTGCTGCTGTGGCTGGGCTGGCTGCTGGTGGGCAACGTCGTCGCGGGCGTGCCGCGCCTTCCACCCGGTGGCCTGGTCCGGGTCGGCGAGGCGCTGGTGCCCGCCGAGCAGCTCGGGGCCGCGCTGCGCGCCTCCGCCCGCCACCAGGTGCTCACCGCCGGTGGCGTCGCGTTCGTGGCGGTGGTGCTGGCGGCGGCGGTGCTGGCGTGGACGGTGACCGGCCGGGTGCTGCGCCCGCTGCAGGAGGTGACGGATTCGGCGCGGCGGCTGTCCGCGGAGTCGCTGGACGAGCGGATCGCGCTGGGCGGTCCGCGCGACGAGGTAGCGGAGCTGGCCGACACCTTCGACGCGATGCTCGACCGGTTGCAGGCCGCGTTCGACTCGCAGCGCCGCTTCGTCGCCAACGCCAGCCACGAGCTGCGCACCCCGCTGGCGGTGATCCGCACCGAGCTGGACGTGACGTTGAGCGACCCGGACGCCGACGCCGAGGAGCTGCGCCGGATGGCGGAGGTGCTGCGCGAGGCCGCGGCCAGGGCGGAACGGCTGGTGGAGGCGTTGCTGCTGCTGGCCCGCACCGACGGCGCGGAGCTGGCCGAGCGGGAGCGGGTGGACCTCCACGAGGTCGCGGTCCGAGCCCGGCGCGGCGTCGAGGCGGAGGCGCAGGCGCGGTCGGTGCGGATCACCTGCCACGGCGAGCCGGTGTTCGTGCTGGGCGATCCGGCGTTGCTGGAACGGATCGCGGAGAACCTGCTGGAGAACGCCGTGCGCCACAACGTCGACGGTGGCTGGGTCGAGGTCGTGACGACGATCGCCGGGCGTTCGGCGCTGCTGCGGGTGTCGTCTTCGGGCCCGCTGATCGACCCCGATCAGGTGGACGCCCTCTTCGCCCCGTTCCGTCGAGCGGGCGTGCAGCGCACGGCCCGCACCGGCGCGGGCCTGGGCCTGTCCATCGTCCGCGCCGCCGTCACCGCCCACGGCGGTCGTGTGACGGC
This sequence comes from Saccharopolyspora sp. 7B, assembly GCF_020177435.1. Classification (NCBI taxonomy): domain Bacteria; kingdom Bacillati; phylum Actinomycetota; class Actinomycetes; order Pseudonocardiales; family Pseudonocardiaceae; genus Saccharopolyspora; species Saccharopolyspora sp. 7B. Next base: position 65,934 of record NZ_JAIUKC010000020.1, read on the forward strand.
CCGGTCCGTCCCGAACGGCGGCCTCGACGTGTGTGTGGAACTGCCGGTCGATGTATGACCTGTAGTAGCTAACCGGCAGGCCTTCCGCGCTCGCGGACGCCGACAGTCGTTGGTCGTAGGTGACGAAAGCAGTCAACTGAGCGCCGAAGACAGCGCGGGCTGTGGCGAGGTTACGGCGTTCCGAACCGGAGCTGCTCGGCTCGGTCCCCGCCGTCCTGTGCCGGATATCGACGTACGACATCGACGACGTGGTTCGGGCCACCGCGGCCGCATACCAAGACATGTCGTTGCGTTCGCTCGATGCCGTTCAAGCAAGTCCCGGACGCTGACAGCGGCCAGGTGCCGGCGATTTCGACCACCGTGACGTGGAGATCGCGCAACGGGCGTACCCGGGAAGGCTCATCGTGCTCAACCAGAGTGGTGGTCGGGAAGTGCATCCCGCGCGCGGAACGCCTGGTGCGCCACCTGCGCCGTTGTGGTGACCGAACGGCCGGCTCCCACGGAACAGGGGCCGGGACGACAGGTCGTCCCGGCCCCGTCACGAGAACCTGATCAGGCGGGCACCGAGGCCACGCCCTTCGGCAGGAACCGCGTGCCGTTGACCTGCTCGGCGATGCCGGAGCGGTCCAGGTAGGCGGTGATGCCGCCCAGCCAGAACGGCCAGCCCGCGCCGAGCAGCATGCACAGGTCGATGTCCTGCGCCTCGGCGACGACGCCCTCGTCCAGCATCAGCCGGATCTCCTGGGCCAGCGCCTGCAGCGCCCGGTCCCGCACCTGCTCGGAGGTCGACGGGTTCGAGCCCTGCTCCCACAGCGCGACGACCTCGGGGTCGACGACCTGGCCGCCCTGCTCGTCCTGCTGCCACACGGCCGTCTTGCCGGCCTCGACGAACCGCTGCAGGTTCTCGCTGATGCCGAACCGGTCCGGGTACGCCGCGTGCATCGTCTCGTTGACGTGCTGCGCGACGGCCGGGCCGACGAGCTGCAGCAGCACCAGCGGACTCATCGGCAGGCCCAGCGGGGTCAGCGCGCGGTCGGCGACGTCGAAGGGGGTGCCTTCGTCCACGGCGGCGATGATCTCGCCCATGAAGCGGGTCAGCAGCCGGTTCACCACGAACGCCGGGGCGTCCTTGACCAGCACGCTGGACTTCTTGAGCTGCTTGCTGACCGAGAACGCGGTGGCCAGCGAGGCGTCGTCGGTCTTCTCGCCGCGCACGATCTCCAGCAGCGGCAGCACCGCGACCGGGTTGAAGAAGTGGAAGCCCACGACCCGCTCGGGGTTGGTCAGCTTCGACGCCATCTCGGTGATCGACAGCGAGGAGGTGTTGGTGGCCAGGATCGCCTCGGGGGAGACGTGCTGCTCCAGCTCGGCGAACACCTCCTGCTTGACCGTCATCTCCTCGAAGACGGCTTCGATGACGAAGTCGGCGTCGGCGAACGCGGCCTTGTCCAGCGACCCGGTGACCAGCGCCTTGAGCCGGTTCGCGCCGTCGGGGGAGAGCCTGCCCTTGCCGAGCAGCTTGTCGATCTCGCCGTGGATGTAGCCGACGCCGCGGTCGATGCGTTCCTGGTCGACGTCGGTGATGACCACCGGCACCTTGAGGCGGCGCACGAACAGCAGCGCCAGCTGACCGGCCATCAGCCCGGCGCCGACGACGCCGACCTTCTTGACCTCGCGGGCCAGCGACTTGTCCGGCGCACCGGCAGGCCGCTTGACGCGCTTCTGAGTGAGGTCGAAGGAGTACAGGCCGGCGCGCAGCTCGTCGGACATGAGCGCGTCGGCGAGCGCCTCGGTCTCGGCCGCGTACCCGGCGTCGAGGTCGTTGCCGCGGGCCAGTTCGAGCAGCTCGACGGCCTTGGTGACCGCGGGCGAGGCGCCCTGGGTGCGGGCGGTGACGATGCCCTTCGCGCGTGCGATCGCGTCGTCCCAGGCCTGGCCGCGGTCGATCTCGGCGCGCTGCACGGTCTGCTCGCCGCCGACCACGCGCACCGCCCAGCGGATCGACTCCTCCAGGAAGTCGGCGCTCTCCAGCTGCGCGTCGAAGATGCCCAGTCCGGTGGCCTTCTTCGCGTTGAGCATCTTGTTCTGGTTCAGCGCGTTCTCGATGATCACGCTGACCGCGGCGTCCGCGCCGATCAGGTTCGGCAGCAGCTGGGTGCCGCCCCAGCCGGGGAACAGGCCGAGGAAGCACTCGGGGAACGCGATCGCGTTCACGCTCTCCGAGACGGTCCGGTAGTGGCAGGACAGCGCCAGCTCCAGGCCGCCGCCCAGCGCCGCGCCGTTGACGAACGCGAAGGTGGGGATGGTCGACTCGGTGAGCCTGCGGAACACGTCGTGCCCGGTCTGCGCGACCTGGTGGGCGTGCTGCCGCTCGGCGATCTGGGTGACGCCGGAGAGGTCGGCCCCGACGGCGAACACGAACGGCTTGCCGGTGACCGCGATCGCGGCGGGCTCGGCGGCGAACGCCTCGTCCAGCGCGGCGTTCAGCGCGGTGAGCCCGCCGGGGCCGAACGTGGACGGCCGGGTGTGGTCGTGGCCGTTGTCGATGGTGATCAGCGCGAGCTCGCCGCCGAGCCCGGGCACGTTCAGCAGCCTGGTGTGCGCCTGGGTGACGACCTCGTCCGGGAACAGCGCTGCGAAGTCGGTCTGCGTGCTCACTTCGCGCCCCCTGCGGTGTCGAAGTTCGGGTTCTCCCAGATGACCGTGCCGCCCATGCCGAAGCCGATGCACATGGTGGTCAGGCCGTAACGCACCTCGGGGTGCTCGGCGAAGTGCCGGGACAGCTGCGTCATCAGCCGCACCCCGGAGGAGGCGAGCGGGTGGCCGCAGGCGATGGCGCCGCCCCACGGGTTGACCCGCTGGTCGTCGTCGGCGATGCCGAAGTGCTCCAGGAAGGCCAGCACCTGCACCGCGAACGCCTCGTTGATCTCGAACAACCCGATGTCGGAGATGTCGAGCCCGGCGCGCTTGAGGGCCTTCTCGGTGGCCGGGATCGGGCCGACGCCCATGACCTCCGGTTCGACGCCGGCGAAGGCGTAGCCGACGAGCTTCATGCCGACGGGCAGGCCCAGCTCGCGGGCGGTCTCGGCGTCGGCGAGCACGCAGCCGGTGGCGCCGTCGTTGAGCCCGGCGGCGTTGCCCGGGGTGACCCGGCCGTGCGGGCGGAACGGGGTCTTGAGCCCGGCCAGCGCCTCGGTCGTGGTGCCGGGGCGCGGCGGCTCGTCGGCGGTGGCGAGGCCCCAGCCCTGCTCGGCGGAGCGGGTGGAGACCGGCACCAGGTCGGCGGCGATCTTGCCGGCGAGCTGCGCGGCCTCGTAGCGCTGCTGGCTCAGCGCCGCGTAGGCGTCGGTGCGCTCCTTGGTGAGGCTCGGGTAGCGGTCGTGCACGTTCTCCGCGGTGGAGCCCATGATCAGCGCGGAGGGGTCGACGACGCTGTCGGCGACGTAGCGCGGGTTCGGGTCGACGCCCTCGCCCATCGGGTGGTTGCCCATGTGCTCGACGCCGCCTGCGATGGCGATGTCGTAGGCGCCGAAGCCGATGCCGCCCGCGATGCTGGTCACCGCGGTCATCGCGCCGGCGCACATGCGGTCGATGGCGAAGCCGGGCACGGACTGCGGCAGGCCCGCCAGCAGCGAGGCGCTGCGGCCGATGGTCAGCCCTTGGTCGCCGATCTGGGTGGTGGCGGCGATGGCGACCTCGTCGATGCGCTCCGGCGGCAGCTCGGGGTGGCGCCGCAGCAGTTCGCGGATGACCTTGACGACCAGGTCGTCGGCGCGGGTCTCGGCGTAGATCCCCTTCTTGCCTGCCTTGCCGAACGGCGTGCGGACGCCGTCGACGAAGACCACGTCCCGTACGGCACGTGCGCTGCGCGGGTCGGCTGGTGCCGACGCGGGTGCGACCACGGCGTGCTCCTCACTGTGTGGGTCCTGCGTTGTGCGGGTTCCGGACCGGCCCCGGCGGCGTTCGTCCGGGAGTGGGCGCCGGCCCCGCCGCTACTGGTCGGTAACAGTCACTCTAGCGCTTATTACCCACCGGTAACCACCGGGTGCGGGGCGGTGCGCCCATGTCTGTTCGCTCACAGCCCCACCTGCGGGTTCGGCCGCCGGGAGATCGCGCGGCCAGCCTACGCACCCCGCTGCCGCGCGCTCGGTGACGACGAGGCGGCGGAGATCGGCCGCACCGGTTCGCGGCGGTCCCGGCAGCGACCCGCGGCAGAGCGCGCACGCGTTTCGCCGCCCACCTCGGCGGCTCGGACCGTCCGCCGCCCACCTCGACGGCTCGTGCCCACCTCGACGGCTCGTGCCCACCTCGACGCCTCGTGCCCAGCTCGGCGGCTCGGACCGCGTCCGGTCGCCGCACGTCTTCGCCGTCGACGGATCGGGCCGTGGAGTCCCGCGACCGGAGCTCGTCCGGGGAGGAGGAACGCGGGCTTCCACGGCACCGGCGTCCGACGGCTCATCGGCGTGCTGCGCCGCCGATCCCGCGGCCGATCGGGCCGCCGCCCCCGCGCACCGGGAGCGGCGGCGGCCCGAACGCGCCAGGACTACTTGCCCGGTTCCGCCTGCAGCGCGGTGCTCAACGGCGTCGCGGTCAGCCCGATCTGCCACTCCCGGGCGCCTCGTTCGCGCAGCCGGTTCGCGACCGACTCGACCCCGAGGTCCTCCGGCGGCGTCCAGCACAGCCGCCGCAGCAGGTCCGGGAGCAGCAGGTTCTCCACCGGCAGCCCGTGCTCCTCGGCGATGGCCGACATGGCCGACTTGGCCGCGGACAGCCGCGCGGCGGCCGCCGGGTCGCGGTCCGCCCACCGGTTCGGCGACGGCGGTCCGTCCTGCGGCGGCGAGACCACCGGCAGCTCGTCCTGGGGGAGTTCGCGGGCCGCGCGCAGCGCGCCCAGCCACGTCGAGGCGCGGCGGCGCTGCTGCCTGCCGCCGAACACCGGCAGCGCGGTCAGCTCGGCTTCGGTTCCGGGGCCGCTCTGCGCGGCCTGCACCACGGCGGAGTCCGGCAGGATCCGGCCCGGTGCGATGTCCCGCTCCGCGGCGATGCGGTCGCGCACCGTCCACAGCGAGCGGACGGCGGCGAGCTGGCGGGCGTTGCGGATCCGGTGGATCCCGGAGGTGCGGCGCCACGGTTCGGCGCGCGGGCGGGGCGGCTCGGCGGTGCGCACCGCCTCGAACTCCTCCCACGCCCATTCGAGCTTGCCCTGCCGGGTCAGCTCGTCGTGCATCGCGGCGCGCAGGTCGATCAGCAGTTCCACGTCCAGCGCGGCGTACACCAGCCAATCGGCGGGCAACGGCCGGCGCGACCAGTCGGCGGCGCTGTGGCCCTTCTCCAACCGGTAGCCGAGCATGCGCTCGACGAGGGTGCCCAGCGAGACCCGGTCGAACCCGGCCAGGCGCCCGGCTAGTTCGGTGTCGAACAGCCGTTGCGGATGCAGGTCAAGCTCGGACAGGCAAGGCAGGTCTTGGGACGCGGCGTGCAACACCCATTCGGTGTCGGCCAGCGCCGCTTTCAGGGGTTCCAGGGCACCGTTCAGCGCGACCGGATCGACCAGCACCGTCCCCGCGCCTTCTCGGCGCAGTTGCACCAGGTAGGCACGTTGGGAGTACCGGTATCCGGACGCGCGTTCGGTGTCCACCGCGACCGGACCGCTCCCCGCGGGCCGGGGGGGGGCGGGGGGGGGCCGCGCGGGGGGGGGGGGCCCCCCCCGCGGGGCGCCGGGCGCCGGGGCGGGGGGGGGCCCCCGGGCCGGGGGGGGG
>NZ_JAIUKC010000021.1:0-37174 GCF_020177435.1 Saccharopolyspora sp. 7B
GCCCCCGCCCCGTCGCGGCGCTGGGCCCCCTGGTCGCCCGGTGGGGTCCCCCGGCCCCGGCCGGGGGGGGGGGGCCCCCCCGCCCCCCCCCCCCCCCCCCCCCCCCGGGCGCCCGCGCCGGTCTCCAGCGCTTCAGGAGTCTCCACCACCGGCGGGACGCCGTCAGCGGGCTCGGTGAGCAGCACCGGCTCGGGGCGGTCGGGCTCGACGGACTCGGGGCAAGCAGCTTCCACGGATATCAGACCTTACGTGTTGCGGTCCGCCCGCGGGTGCGACCAGCCCGAGGTCGTCAAGCCCGACCGGACCCGACGATCGCGGTGGGACCTCGATTCACCCGATCAGGATCATCCGGTCATCTGATCACCCCGGCCCGCATGGCCAGGGCGACCATCTGCGCCCGATCTCCGGTGCCCAACTTGCGGCCGATCCGAGACAGGTGACTCTTCACCGTGAGAGCGGAGAGGTTGAGCGCCTCACCGATCTCCTTGTTGGATCGGCCATCGGCCACCAGTTGCAGCACCTCGACCTCACGTCCGGACAGCTCCCGGGGCGTGTTGTCGGTTCCCGGAACCCGAGTGCCCGCTGCGAGCACCGGAGCCACGCTGGGATCGGCATACACGCCGCCGTCGAGCACGCGGCGCACCCCGTCGGTGACGACCATCGGCGAGGCCGACTTCAGCAGGTACGCCTGAGCGCCTGCCTGGAAGGCGGCCCGGACCGCATAGGGGTCGTCGGACGAAGCGAGCACCACGATTCGCGGCCAGCCCTGGGTACGGAGTTCCGTCACCAGGTCGATGCCGGTCCCGTCGGGGAGTCCGAGATCGAGGATCGCGAGGTCGCACGGACCGGTGGCCAGAGCGCGAGCCCTGGCCTCGGCCATTGATGCGGCCTCGTGCACCGTGCCGGCGCCCATCTGCAGCAACCGGGCGGCGATGGCCTCCCGGAGCAGCGGATGGTCGTCCACCACGAGCACCGTGAACAGCTCTTCCCGCGGGTGCGGGACCATGTTGGCCGGCAAAGCGCCGGCGGGCGTGGTTCGAGCGGCCTGACCTAAGCCGACGGCAGCCACGTCACTACCTCCCTGGAGTCGGTCGTGCCCCCCGACCGGCACCGGGACTCTCGACCAATCAGCCGCGCCACTGATCGACCGAAAGTGGTGTCGTCGGGGGCAGCGTAACCGCCCAAGCGGGTCAGCGGGACGATCAATCGGGTATCTATCCCGATCGAGTTGTCACTGCGGTTCGTTTTTGTCACTCATTTGGGTGGGTCTCGGTGTTTGGCGTAACGCCTTGGCGGGTCCGTGCGACAGACCTTGATTGCACATCGTGAGAAAGTTGCCCGGGCAACCAATTGTGCGAGGTTTTCGCGACCTCGTGAGGGGAATCCCGATCGTTAAAGATCGCGGCTCAAGCCTCTCCGCGCAGCGCCGACCGCCGGTCCAGCACCGCCACCCCGACCGGCGGCAGGCCCGCTGCGCTGGACATCAACTGGTGGAAGGCCGTCGCGTGGGCGCCCAGGTCCGCCTCCCGCGGCGTCCACGAACCGCGGAGTTCGAGGTCGTGGCTGCGCGGCGGGCCCGCGATGTCGCCGAACCGGGCCGAGGAGGTCAGCGTGACCGTCCCGCCCAGCACGTCGGCCGCGGCCCCCGACTCCTCCAGCGCGTCCGTCAGCCAGGACCAGCCGACCGCGGGCAGCAGCGGATCGGCGGCCAGCTCCGGGTCCAGCTCGGCCCGCAGGTACACCACGAGCCGCAGCGACCCCGCCCACGCCGCCGGGCGGTCCGGGTCGTGCAGCAGCACCAGGCGGGCGGTCGCCAGCTCGTCGGCCGGGCCGGTGGCCTCCGCCGCCACCGCGTACGCCCACGGCGCGAGCCGCTTCGGCGGGCGGACCTCCGTCACCTCGATCTCGGCGCGCGGAGCGGGCGCGGCCAGCGCGGCCACTGCCTGCCGGAACTCCTCGGGGATCGCCGCCATCTCAGTCACGGACCGGGACTGTAGGCCGCCGGATCGGCGCGGGGTGGGCGCCACGCCGGGCGCCGCGGCCGATCGTGATCTTGCCCGCCCGTCCGGCGCCGCGAGCGTCTGCGAAGATGTCCGGAACGGCCCCGACAGGGCCGTCGGCCCGCGCCGCGGTGGCCCGCCCGACGTCCGCGGAACCGCGCCGGGCTCCGACACCTCGACCTTGTGGATGCGCCCCCGATGCCCTCACCCGCTTCGGTCTCGGCCCGCCGGGACCTCGCCGACGCCCCGCTGCTCGTGGCCGCCCGCGGCGGCGCGCCCCGGCACACGCCCGTCTGGTTCATGCGCCAAGCGGGGCGCTCGCTGCCCGAGTACCGCAAGGTCCGCGAAGGCACCCCGATGCTGCAGGCGTGCCTGACGCCGGACCTGGTCTGCGAGATCACCGCGCAGCCGGTGCGCCGCCACGGGGTGGACGCGGCCATCCTGTTCAGCGACATCGTGCTGCCGCTGTACGCCGCGGGCATCGGGCTGGACATCGTCGCGGGCACCGGACCGGTGGTGGCCGAACCGGTGCGCGACCCGGCCGCCGTCGCCGCGCTGCCGGAGCTGGACGCCGAGCAGGTCGCGCCGGTCGCGGAGGCGGTGCGGCTGCTGCTGGCCGAGCTCGGCGAGACCCCGCTGATCGGGTTCGCGGGCGCGCCGTTCACCCTCGCGTCCTACCTCGTCGAGGGCGGGCCGAGCCGCAACCACGAGCGGACCAAGGCGCTCATGCACTCCGATCCGGCCACCTGGCACGCGCTGCTGGAGAAGCTGGCCGACACGACGCTGACCTTCCTGCGCACCCAGCTCGCCGCCGGGGTGGACGCGGTGCAGCTGTTCGACTCCTGGGCGGGGGCGCTGTCGCTGCGGGACTACCGCGAGTTCGTGCTGCCGCACAGCAAGCGCATCTTCGAGGGCGTCGCCGAGGTGGCGCCGGACGTGCCGAAGATCCACTTCGGGGTGGGCACCGGCGAGCTGCTCGGCTCGATGCGCTCGGCGGGCGCCGACGTGGTCGGCGTGGACTGGCGGGTCCCGCTGGACGAGGCGGTGCGCCGGCTCCGCGCCGCGGACCCGGACCGCGAGCCGGTGGTGCAGGGCAACCTGGACCCGGCGGTGCTGTTCGCCGGGCTGGACGCGGTCCGCGCCGAGGTGAGCCGGATCCTCGCCGAGGGCCGGGAAGCCGCCGGTCACGTGTTCAACCTGGGCCACGGCGTGCTGCCCACGACCGACCCCGGAGTGCTCACCGAGGTCGTGCGGCAGGTGCACGCCGAGAGCGCCCGCTCGTGACCCGCGTCGCCGTCGTCGGCGGCGGCGTCAGCGGACTGGTGGCCGCGCACCGGCTGCGCCGCTCGCTGGGCCCGGACGCGGAGATCGTGCTGGTCGAGCAGACCGGCGCGCTGGGCGGCAAGTTGCGCTCGCTGCCGCTGGCCGGGGTGGAGCTGGACCTGGGCGCGGAGGCGTTCCTCGCCCGGCGTCCCGAAGTGCTGCGGCTCGCCGAAGAGCTCGGGCTGGCCGCGGACGTGGTGCACCCGGGTCCGGTCGCCGCGCGGGTGCGCGCGGGCGGCGCCCTGCACCCGCTGCCCGCGGGCACCGTGATGGGCGTGCCCGCCGACCCGGAGTCGGTGGCGGGCGTGCTGTCCCCGGCCGGGGTGGCCGCGGTGCGCGCCGAAGCCGACCTGCCGCCGCTGGAGCTGGGCGGTGCGGACGCCTCCGTCGGCGGGCTGCTGCGCGCCCGGGTCGGTGACGAGGTGGTGGACCGGCTGGTGGAGCCGCTGCTCGGCGGGGTGTACGCGGGCAGCGCGGACGGACTCGGCCTGCGCGCCACGATCCCGGCGCTGGCCGCCGCGCTCGACGCGGGCGCGAAGTCGATCACCGAGGCCGCCGCGGCGGCGCTGCCCGCTCCCGCGCCGGACGGGCGGAAGCGGCCGGTGTTCGGCGCGTTCCGGCACGGCTACCGCGAATTCGTCGCCGCGCTCGCCGACTCGGCGGCCGCGGAGGTGCGGCTGGGCGCTCCCGTGCGTGCCCTGCACCGCGACGGCGCCGGGTGGCGCTTGGAGATCGGTTCCGCGCCCGCACCGGACGTGCTGGCGGCCGACGCGGTGGTGCTCGCGGTGCCCGCTCCCGCCGCGCGGAAACTGCTGGCCGGGGCGTCCCCGGCCGCGGCGGAACTGCTCGGCCGGGTGGAGGTGGCGTCGATGGCCGTGTTCGGCCTCGCGCTGCCCACCGGGACCGAATTGCCCGCGGCCTCCGGCACGCTGGTCGCCCGCGGTGAGGTGCACGCCGACGGGACCCCGTTCACCGCGAAGGCGTTCACCTTCACCAGCCGCAAGTGGCCGCACCTGACCGGCACCGGCGGCGAACCGCTGGTGCGCGGCTCGGTGGGCCGCACCGGGCAGGACGAGCTGCTGCGCCGCACCGACGCGGAACTGCTGCGCGGCGTGCTCGCCGACCTGCGCGAGGTGACCGGGGTCGACGCCGAACCGGTGGACGCGGCGGTGGTGCGCTGGGGCGGCGGCCTGCCGCAGTACGGCGTGGACCACCTGGACCTGGTCGCCGGGCTGGAACGCGCCGTCGGGGAGCTCGACGGCGTGGAACTGGCGGGGGCGGCGCTGCACGGCGTCGGGGTGCCCGCGTGCGCCGCGACCGGGGAGGCGGCCGCGACCGGCATCACACGCCACCTCGCGACCGGATGACCGGGCCGTGGTGGGACGATGAGGGCATGGCGCGGCTGAACTACTCCGAACTCAACGACACCATCCGCTACACCATGTGGTCGGTCTTCCAGGTCGAACCGGGCGCGCTGCCCGAGGACCGGGAGAAGACGGCCGCGGCGACCCAGGATTACCTGGACGGCCTGGCGGATTCCGGGGTCGTGGTGCGCGGTGTCTACGACCTGGCGGGCATGCGGTCGGACGCCGACTTCATGATCTGGTGGCACGCCGAGAAGATCGAGGCCCTGCAGGAGGCCTACGCCGGTTTCCGCCGGGAGACGACGCTCGGCGAGGCCTCCGACCCGGTGTGGAGCAACGTGGCGGTGCACCGCCCGGCCGAGTTCAACAAGAGCCACCTCCCCGCCTTCATCATGGGCGAGGACCCGGGCGACTTCCTCTGCGTCTACCCGTTCGTGCGCAGCTACGACTGGTACCTGCTGCCCGACGGCGAGCGCCGCACGATGCTGAAGGACCACGGCATGGCGGCCCGCGACTACCCCGACGTGCGGGCGAACACGGTGCCCTCGTTCGGACTCGGCGACTACGAGTGGATCCTCGCGTTCGAGGCGCCGGAGCTGCACCGCATCGTCGACCTGATGTGGAAGATGCGCTACACCGAGGCCCGCAGGCACGTGCGCGAGGAGACGCCGTTCTTCACCGGCAAGCGCGTCACCCCGGCCGAGCTGCTGCCCCGCCTGCCCTGATCGGACGCCGTCACCCCGGTTCGCGGACGACGCGCCACGGCAGCCCGCCCAGCGGTGCCGCGACGCGCACCTCCCGGCCGGGGTCGGCGGCGAGCGGACCCGCGGTGACGAGGGTGCCGGGCAGCCGCAGCGGCGTGTTGGAGGCGACCACCCGGTTCGCGCCGTTGATCAGCGCCGTCGGCGGCCGCAGCGGTCCCACCCGCGCCAGCAGCGCCCGCTCGAACTCGCCGGTGCGCAGGTCGGCGGCGGCCACCCCGAGGAAGCGGTCCCCGGAGCGGACCGGCACGGCCAGCGTCACCAGGTACTCGTCGGTGCCCGCGAAGTCCACGTACGGCCCGACGACGACGCCGGCCCCGGTGTCGCGGGGCGCGGTGAACCAGGGCGCGGCGGCGTAGTCGTAGAACCCGACGCTGTCCGGGTCGTGGTCGACCTGCAGGAACCGGGGCGTGTCGGCGGGCCGGTGCTGCCACCACTCCAGCCAGTGCGCCCGGTCGGTGAGCACGTCGTCGGCGAGGATCACGCCGGTGCCCGCGAGGACCGCCGGTTCCGCGTCGAGCCGGTCGAAGATCGGCTGCCACAGCGCGGATAGGTCCTCGGTGCTCAGCGCGGGCGTGCCGTCGTGCGCGGCGCGCAGCCGTTCGCCGAGCTCGGTGCACCAGCGCGCCGCGTCGTCGAGGATCCCGCTGATGTGCGCGGCGGCCGCGTCGGCGCTCATCGCCCGCACCTCCGGTCGCCGGACCACAGCCGGAATTCGACGAGCCGCCGGATGCCGGCCCGCACGTGGTCCTCGGCGAGCGCGCGGGCCCGGTCGCCCGCGCCGGCCTCGATGGCGTCGAGGATCGCCGCGTGCTGGGCGGTCTCGGCGCCGTGCGGGATCGCCTCGGCCCACGGCAGCCAGCGCAGCGCGCCGGTCTCGGTCTGCAGCGCGATCTCCTGGTGGGTGAGCCGGGAGGACTGCGCGGCGGCGGCGATCTCGATGTGCAGCCGCCCGTCGAGCCTGCGCCGGTCGGTGGTGCCGGTGGCGGCGGCGAACTCGGCGGCGAGCGCGCGCAGCGCGGTCAGCTCGTCGGCGGTGGCGCGTTCGGCGGCGAGCAGCGCGGCGGTGCCCGCGATCGCGGAGTGCTGGTCGGAGATCTCCCGCAGCGCGTGCGCGTCCAGCTCCCGCAGCCGCGCGGTGCCCGCGACCAGCAGCGGATCGGCGGGACGCCGGATCAGCGGCCCGACCGCCGAGGTGATCACCAGGCCGTCCCCGGCGAGCCTGCCGAGCGCGTCCCGCGCCACCTCGGCCCGGCAGCCGAGCAGCGCGGCCAGCTCCGCGCCGCCGGGAACCCGCTCCCCGTCGGGGAGCAGCCCCAGCACGATGGCTTCGGCGATCCGGCCCGCCACGCCCGCCGCGTCGGCGGGCCCGGGCGTCCGCGACCACCGCCGGAGCGAACGCAGCGTCTCGTCGACGGGCACGGCACCTCCCTCCACGATGTGATGCTGAACCGTTCCACATGATCCACGACGGATTCCCGGGCACCGGCCGGATCTACCCGTCCGGCGGGTTCGGCCGGATCACCCGGCGGCGCAGACTGCACGGGGCACCGGTCGAGGGGAGCGGGATGCGGTTCAGCTACGTGATGTTGCCCGACCACCCGGTGGCCGACTCGCTGGCGACGATCGAACTGGCCGACGAACTGGGTTTCCACGCGGCGTACGCCGCCGACGAGACCTGGCACAAGGACCTGTGGCTGCTGTTCGCCGCGGCCGCCGCGCGGACCCGCCGCATCCGGTTCGGGCCGAGCGTCTCACCGGTGACGCTGCGCGAACCGACGCTGATCGCGCAGGCCGCGGCGACCCTGGACGAGCTGACCGGCGGGCGCGCCGAGGTGGTGATCTCCAGCGGGAACTTCGGGTTGCTCGCCCAGTACGGCATCGACTGGGCGCGGACGAAGCCGCTGTCCCGGGTGCGGGAGGCGCACCACGTGATCCGCACCTTCCTGGACGAGCGGGCGATCACGTTCCAGGGCGAGTTCTTCCGCTACGACGGGCTGTTCACCTTCGCCACCCCGGTGCAGCAGCGGCTTCCGGTGCTGCTGGGCGCGATGCGCGGCCCGAAGTCCTTCCAGCTGGCGGGGGAGATCTCCGACGGCGTGCACCACGCGTTGAGCTGCACCCGCGACGCCTACGACCACCTGGTGGCGAACGTGCGGCTCGGCGCGGAGCGGGCCGGGCGGGACTGGCGGCGGCTGGACATCGGCGCCTGGATCGTGTTCGCCACCGGCCCGGACGGGGAGGCGGCGAAGCGGGCGGCCCGGGCGATGATCGGCCTGTACGCCTCGGCGATGCCCGCGGAGCAGCTGCGCCGCAACGGGGTGGATCCGGCTTCGCTGACCGAGGTCGTCGCCGCCGTCGGCGCGGGTGACCTCGCGCGGGCCTACGAACTCACCCCGCCGGAGCTCGCGGAGCAGCTGTCGGTCGCCGGGACACCGCAGGAGTGCCTGGAGCGCATCCAGCGGGACATCGCGCCGACCGGGGTGAACCACCTGGTCCTGGCGGTCACCGATGCCGAGCTGGTCCGCGCCTTCTCCGGGGTGGACGTGCCGGGAGTGCCGAGCGCGGCCGATCAGCTGCGGCTCATCGCCGAGCACCTGATGCCCGCGTTCGGCTGACCCGGCCGCGGCTCCCGCGGCGCTCGGGCGGTGTGGCCGGTCAGCTCTCCGGGACGTGCCGCAGGGCGATCGAGTTGATGCAGTAGCGCTGGTCGGTGGGGGTGTCGTAGCCCTCGCCCTCGAACAGGTGCCCCAGGTGGCTCAGGCAGCTCGCGCACAGCACTTCGACGCGGACCATGCCGAGCGAGCGGTCCTCGCGCAGGATCACCGCGTCGGAGTCGCGGGCGTCGAAGAACGACGGCCAGCCGCAGTGCGACTCGAACTTCTCGGTGCTGCGGAACAGCTCCGCCCCGCAGGCGCGGCAGTCGTACACGCCGACCGACTTGGTCTCGGTGTACTCGCCCGTCCACGGAGCTTCGGTGGCGGCCTGCCGCAGCACCGCGTACTCCTGCGGGCCGAGCTGCTCCCGCCATTCCTGCTCGGACTTCACGACTTTGGGGGTGGCGCCCACGACCGGATCCATGCGTCCACGCTAACCCTTCGCAAGATCGAGTGCCCGCGTGCTCCCGCTCACCCGCCGAGGAACGCGCCGAGCATGAAGACCACCGCGTTCCACACGGTGACGCCGACGCCGAGCAGGATCAGCAGCACGACGAACACCACCACGACGCGCCGGTGCCCCTGCGTCCGGTTCGCGCAGCGGGCGAAGTCGTCGACGCCGGTGAGCATGCCTTCGACGGTGGCCTTCGAACCGGGGCGTTCCATCCGGTCCAGGTGTTCGGCGAAGGCCCGCGCCTCCGGGTCGTGCGGGTCCAGCCCGACGAGGTCGTCGGCGAACCGGTCCCGCGGGGCGTCGGGGTCGTGGCCTGCTGGCGCCATGGCCCAACGGTAGCCCGCGGACGGCGGTCGCAGGCAGTGCCGGAGCCGCCGACCTACGCTGCGCGGATGGCGGAGGCAGCGCGGGAACTGGACGTCGCGGGCAGAGCGGTGCGGCTGTCGCACCCGGACAAGGTGTACTTCCCGGAGCGCGGGTTCACCAAGCTCCAGGTCGCCGAGTACTACCTGGCGGTCGCCGAACCGTTGCTGCGGGCGGTGGGGGACCGGCCCACGACGTTGAAGCGGTTCCCCGGCGGGGTCGGGTCCGAGCCGTTCTACGCGAAGCGGGTGCCGAAGGGCGCCCCCGAGTGGGTGCGGTCGGTGCGGGTGACGTTCCCATCGGGGCGCACCGCCGACAGCGTGCTGCCGACCGAGCCCGCGGTGCTGGTGTGGGCGGCGGGGCTGGGCACCCTGGACTTCCACCCGTGGCCGGTGCGCTCGGCGGACGTGGAGCACCCCGACGAGCTGCGCATCGACCTGGATCCGCAGCCCGGAACCGGATACCCGGAGGCCGTGGCGGTGGCGCGGGTGCTGCGGGAGGTGCTGGCGGAGGCCGGCCTCACCGGCTTCCCGAAGACCTCCGGTGGCCGCGGGGTGCACGTGCTGGTGCGCGTCGAGCCGCGCTGGGACTTCATCGAGGTGCGGCGCGCGGTGATCGCGCTGGCCCGCGAGGTGCAGCGCCGCATCCCCGAGCAGGCGACCGTCGCCTGGTGGAAGGAGGACCGCGGAAGGCGGGTCTTCCTCGACTTCAACCAGGCCGCGCGGGACCGCACCGTCGCCTCGTCGTGGTCGATCCGCGGCACCTCGCGCGCCACCGTGTCGATGCCGCTGACCTGGGAGCAGCTGCCGGACGCGGAACCGGACGACTTCGACCTGGGCACGGTTCCCGGTCTGCTGGCCGAACGCGGCGACCCGCACCGCGGGCTGGACGACTCGTCCGGCGAGCTGGACCTCGCCCTGGACTGGTTCGAACGGGACCGCGGCGACCGCGGCCTCGGCGAACTCCCCTACCCGCCCGACCACCCCAAGATGCCCGGCGAACCCACCCGCTCCCGCAAGGCGTCCCTGGAAGCGCGGCGCGGCGACGAGAGCGCCGGGTGAGCGCTCCCGCCGGCGACGTCCGGCGCGCTCGCGACGCCGGTCGGACGCCGCGGGAGCGCGATGCGCGGCCTTCCCGGAACGGGCGACACCGGGACGAGGGGCCGCGCGCTGGTCACCGAGCGGGACGGTGACGGATTGCAATGGGTGCATGTCGCCTGTTCAGCAGGTCGGCGGACGGCCGATCCCTCGCTCGGCGGTGTCACCCGCGGTGTTCGGGCGCGCATGCTCGCTACCGCTGGTGCTCAAGCACGTGAGGAGAACGCCATGGTTCCCACCGAGAACGAGACGACCCCGCAGGCCAGCGGCGGTTGCAGCTGCTGCGCGAGTTGCAGCGGTCCTTCCTGCGGGTGTTGCTCGGGCTGCTGATCGCACGCACCGGGTTCCGGGGGCAGCGGACTCCGCACCCCCGGAACCCGCGCGCACGGGTGATCAGGCGGGGCAGGCCTTGCCCTCGGCGGGCAGGGCGCCCTGCACGAGGAACCGGCTCACCGCGTCGGTCACGCAGTCCGAGCGGCCGATCGCGCCGTGCCCGGTGCCCTGCCAGTTGACCGCGACGCCCGTCGGCAGCTGCTCCGCCAGGTGCTTGCTGCCCTGCGCCGGCACCAGCGGATCGTTCTCGGTGGTCACCACGGGGATCGGCGGCAGGCCCGGCGCGGACGGCGGCGGCGGTTCCTCCTGCGGTTCCGGCCACTGCGCGCACCAGGCGAGGCGCTGCGCGAACAGGCCGCCGAACAGCGTGTTCGTCCCCGTCCACTCGGTCGCCACGTGCACGAGCCGCTCGGCGGGCAGCCGCAGCCTGGTGTCGTTGCAACTGGTGATCAGGTCGCCGTCGAGCCGCGCGGGATCGGCCCCGGTCTCCCGCACCAGCGGGGCGGCGAGCGCGCTGATCCGCGCCCCGTCCCCGGAGTTCGCCGCGGCCAGCGCCGATGCCAGCCGCGGCCAGCGCTCCGGTTCGCCCAGGCCGTGCAGCAGCACCCGCACGATCTTGCCCGCGCTCACCGGCCCGTCGGCGGCAGGCAGTGACGTCGCCCGCGTCCGCTGCACCAGTTCCTGCACGGTGCGGCGCGGATCGGGACCCAGCGGGCAGGAACCCCGGGCGGCGCAGTCGGCGGCGAACGCGTCGAAGGTCTGCTCCGCGCCCTGCGCCTGCGCCCCGGCGACGGCCATCGCGTCCAGCTGCGGGTCCAGCCCGCCGTCGAACACCATCCGGCCAACCGAATCCGGGTAGCGCTGCGCGTAGGTGGTGAGCACCCGGGTCGCCTCGCCGATCCCGACGGCGTGCAGCTTCGGCACGTCGAGCTCCAGCCGCAGCTCCTCCAGGTCCGCCGCGGTGCGCCACGAGTCGTAGGCCTGCAACCGGTCGTCCAGGTCCAGCAGGCACTCCTGGCTGGACACCCGCACCGAGGTCAGCAGCCGGTCCAGCGACGCCCGGTCGGTGGCCTGCGGGTCGAAGCCGATGATGTTCTCCCGCTGCGTCGGCGGCATGCAGTCCGCCGGATCCGACTGGCCGGTGCCGCGCCGGTCCATGCCGATGATCCGGAACGTGCGCAGCACCTCCGGCGGCAGCTTCAGCGCCAGCCGCGCGGCCACCGAGGTGCCCGGCTCGCCGTGCACGTCGCCCAGCACCACCAGCGGGACGCCGCCGGTGCCGGTGCTCAGCAGCGCCGCGCGGGTCGTGCCCTCGGCGGGCGCCTCCGGCGAGTCCAACGTGGTCAGCAGCTGCGAGCAGGAGAACGACGGGCCGGTCGCGGGCAACGCCAGCTCCTCGCGGGTCTCCCCGGTGCAGTCCGCCCAGTTCAGCGCGCTGCCCGCGGACGGGCCGAGCCCCGGCAGCGGTGCCGGTCCGGGTGGCGCGGGGGCGGGCGCCACCGGCTGTTCGGCGTCCCGGTAGGCGACGGCGGGCCGCTGCGACGGACCCGCGGAGCACCCCGCCACCAGCGCGGTGAGCAGCAGCAGAGCACCGATGCGGTGGCTGGTGCGCGGCACGACTGCTCCTCTGCGTGGTCGGGATCTGCGCTGAGCATCGCATGATCGGCGTGAGCACCGGGTGAGGGGGAGCGGTGCGTGCCTCGTCGCAATCCGGTTGGGCGCGCCCGCCGCGGCGGCTACGGTTCGCCGGGCACTCGGGCCGGACGTGCGCGCCGCCCCGGTGCCGGGTACAGCGGAGCGGAACGGGTGGTCGACCCGGGATCAGGAGGAGCAGGCGTGGTCGCGGTCAACATGGACGGTGCGTCGTCGCGCGGGCGGCCCCTCCGCTCCGGGGTGCAACCGGCGTTGGCCCGCGGGTTCGGCGCCGTCCCGCCGCCGGTGCTGGTGCTGCTGGGCGTGATCAGTCTCCAGGTCGGGGCCGCGTTCGCCAAGCAGCTGTTCGCGCTCGCCGGGGCGTCCGGGGTGGTCACGCTGCGGCTGCTGTTCGCCGCGCTGGTGCTGGTGGTCGTGTGGCGGCCGTCGTTGCGGCTGGACCGCACGACGCTGCTCGTGGTCGTCGGGTACGGCTCGGTGCTGGCGGGGATGAACATCTGCCTGTACCAGGCGATCGACCGGATCCCGCTGGGCGTGGCGGTGACCATCGAATTCCTGGGGCCGCTGGGTGTGGCCGTGTTCGGGTCGAAGCGGAAGCTGGACCTGCTGTGGGCGGTGCTCGCCGGGCTCGGCGTGCTGCTGCTGTCCCGGGTGGACGGTGGCCTGGACCTGGTGGGCGTCGGGTTCGCGCTCGCCGCGGCGGTGCTGTGGGCCTCCTACATCCTGGTCGGCGCGAAGCTGGGCAGCCGCACCAGCGGCGGCTCCGGGCTGGCGCTGGGCATGGCGGTCGGTGCGCTGGTGGCGCTGCCGTTCGGCATCTCCGGGGCGGGGGCGCAGCTGCTGTCCCCGGCGGTGCTGGTGGCGGGGCTCGTGGTGGCTTTGATGTCCTCGGTGGTGCCGTACTCGCTGGAGCTGGAGGCGCTGCGGCGGATGCCGCCCCGCGTGTTCGGCGTGCTGATGAGCCTGGAACCGGCGGTGGCCGCGTTGGCGGGGTTGCTGGTGCTGCACGAGGCGCTGGGCGTGCTGCAGTGGGTCGCGATCGGTTGCGTCGTGCTCGCCTCGATCGGTGCCACCCGGAGCACGTGAACCGGGCGCGGTCCAGCCGCACCGCGTTCACCTGCGGATCTCACGCCGGCCAGGTCCATGATCGGCTGCTAATAGCGAGTGGATCACGGTCGCCGATGATCAGCCGCTTCGCCGCGGAGGACGGCGTCCAGGTCGTAGCGCGCGGGCTCGTCGAGCTGGTCGTAGCGGCAGGATTCCGGCGCGCGATCCGGGCGCCACCGCACGAACTGCGCGGTGTGCCGGAACCGCGCGGGCACGGCGCCTTCGGTGTGGTCGTAGGCGACCTCGGCCACCCGTTCCGGACGCAGCGGTTGCCACGGCTGCACCGTGCTGCGCCAGCGGTTGACCGACCCGGGAAGCCGCCGCCCGTCGTCGACGTGCTCGCCGAGCCACGGGTGCTCCGCGTCGGTGCGCAGCGGCGCCAGCTCGGCCGCGAGTTCGCGGCGCCGTTCCGCGGAGAACGCCCCGGCGACGCCCACGTGGTGCAGCACGTCCCGGTCGTCGTGCAGGCCGAGCAGCAGCGAACCGACGGCGGTGCCCGGCTCGGTGCCGGTGTGCCAGCGCAGCCCGGCGACCACGCAGTCCGCGGTGCGCGTGTGCTTGATCTTGAGCATGGTCCGCTTGCCCGGCGCGTAGGGCCCGTCGGCGTCCTTGCCGATCACGCCGTCCAGGCCCGCGCCCTCGAACAGCCGGAACCATGCGGCGGCGGTGGCCGGATCCGTCGTCAGCGGGGTGGTGCGCAGGCCGGGGCCGGTCACCCCGAGCTCTTCCAGCCGCCGCCTGCGCGCGGTGAACGGTTCGCCACGCAGGTCCGCGTCGTCGAGGGCGAGCAGGTCGAACGCGATGAACAGCGCCGGGGTGCGTTCGGCGAGCTCGCGCACCCGGCTGGCGGCGGGGTGGATGCGTTCGGACAGCGCGTCCCAGTCCAGCCGCTGCCCGTCCGAGTCCGTGCGGACCACCACGAGTTCGCCGTCCAGCGCCGCGGGCCGGCGCAGCCGTCCGGCGGCGTCCAGCACCTCGGGGAAGTAGCGGTTCAGCGGTTTGCCGGTGCGGGACTGCAGCACCACAGGTTCGGCGGCGCCCGGGTCGGCGAACACCAGGCAGCGGAAGCCGTCCCACTTCGGTTCGAAGCAGAGCCCCGGCCGGTCCGGGATGCCGTCCACCGGGGCGGCCAGCATCGGCTTCACCGGCGGTTGCACGCTCAACGCCACCTGGACCTCCCGCAGCTCGGAGCCCGAGTATGTCGCTCGGTGCCGCCGCGGGCCCGACGTGCCGATGGCCCGCCCACCCGGTTGGACGGGCGGACGGGCCATCGACGTCGTCGGTTCAGCGGACGCGTTGCCGGGCGGCGCGGTCCAGCTGGAGCCGGATGGCGGTCGGCAACGCCTCCACGTCGAGCGCCTGGCGGGCGCGGGCGAGGACCTTCGCGTCCAGCTCCTCCCACACGTGCCGCACGTTCGTGCCCTCCTGGAGCGCGAGGGTGAGCCGCACGTTGGGCCGCTGGTCGGTGCCCGCCATCCGCACCCGCGCGCGGGTCACACCGGTGACGCTCTCCGCGTCGGCGCGCACCGCCTCGGTCAGCGCGTGCGAGGTGATGGTCGCCGAGCTCTCCGCGTCCCCGTGCAGCCGCAGGTCGGGACGGCCTTCGGGGCGCAGCGCGCGCAGCAGCCACCACAACCCGAGCAGCGCCAGCACGACACCCACCACGATCGCGACGCCGCAGGCCAGCGGCCGGTTGCCGCCGACCCACTGGGTGAGCAGCGGGTCCAGCACGGGCCGCTGCGCGCGGAACCGGCCGAGCCAACCGGCGCCGACGACCAGCGCCAGCGCCCCGGCGAGCAGCAGCACCAGCCCGAGCACGCCGAGCAGCCAGCGTTCGAAGCCGAGCGACCGGCCGACGGCGGTGCGGCTCGGGCGCGCGGGCGCCTTGCGGGCGGTGGAGCCGTTCCCGGAGCCCCCGGTGGGGCGGGTCGTGGTGTCCTGGGTCGACATCACCGCTCCTTCGCGGGGGAGACCGACACCGACACCCGGGGCCGGCGTTGCAACGGCAGGTCTTCGACGGCGGCGGCGGCCTTCTTCGACACCCGGTCGCGCAGGTCGCCGACGCTGCGGAACCGGCCGCGGGCCTTCACCTTCACCTTCCGGCGGTCGGCGGTGACGGTGGCGGCGGCGACCCCGTCCTCGGCGCGGACCTGGTGGCCGACCAGGCGGGCCAGCGAGCGCGGGTCGGTGGTGACGGTGACCTCGGGGGCGGGGTCCGCCAGCCGCACCTCCTTGCGCCCGGCGCGGGACGCGGCCAGCAGCAGGATCAAGCCGACGAGCACGGCAGCGGCGGCCACCAGGCGCACCGGCAGGTCCTGCCAGCTCAGGTCGCGCATCGAGGACCCGGCGTCGGACCAGGGCACGAGCACGCCGCGGCCGCCCGGGTTCGCCCAGGCGCCGATGGCCTCCACCACCAGCAGGACCCCGGCGGCGAGGGCGATCAACCCGGCCGCGGCGGTGATCAAACGGACTAGGGCACGCACGGGCTCACTCCACTCGGTCTCGTTTCGGGGCGGACACCAGGGCGGACACGGTGACCTCCACCGCGGTCACCCGGCAACCGGCCTGCCGGGACAGCTCCTCGCGGACGCGTTCCCGCACCTCGCGCACCGCGTCGCGCACCGGGGCGGGGTAGCGCAGCGCCAGGTCGAGCCGGACCCGCAGCTCGCGGTCCGGGCCGGTGAGCCGGGCGCTGGAACCCTGGGTGCCGACGCCCACGCCGACGATGCGGCGCGGCGCGCGGGTGGTGCCGGAGACACAGTCCGCGGCGTGTTCGGCGATCTTGCGCAGCACCGCTCGGTCGATGTCCAGCGAGCCGCGGTCGGCGGGGTCGCCCGCCGCGGAGGTCCGTTCGGTCGCGGCCTCGGCCCGCTCGGTGGCGGGGGCGCTCATCGGTCCTTGCCCCGGCCCAGGAAGTCGCCGATCTCCAGCTCGCCGTCCAGCACGCGGCCGACGATCAGGCCGATGGCACCGATCACCAGGGCGATGAGGAAACCGGTGAAGCCCCCGGCTGCGGCGGCGACACCGAGGAGGAGCCCGGCGAACAGGCCGGTCTGCGTTGCGTTCATCGTGGGAGAAACCTTCCTGACTGGGAGACCGTGCGTCGGCTGTTGAACGGTCACCGGACCCGGCTGCGGCGCTTCCGCAGCCGCCACGCCCGCACCCGGCGCAGCACGCCGCCGAGTCCGCGCGGGTCGGCGACCACGACCACCGGTGCGTCGTAGCGGTCCGGCGGCCGGTTGCGGGGTTCGCCGCGTTCGGGACGGGAGAGCGCGGGTTTCCGGTCGGCCGCGTCGCGGCGGGCCCGCAGTTCCGCGAGGCCCGCCACGAACGCCTCGTGATCACCGCCCACATCGGGGTGGTGCGCGCGGACGAACGCGCGCAGGCGGACCCGCGCGTCGTCGTCCGGCGAGCCCGTCATCGCGGTGCCGCCTCGTCCTGGCCGGGGGCATCGGCCTCGTCCGAGGTGATCACGTCGACGACGGTGATGTCGACCGGCGCCGGGCCGGTCACGGCGAGCACGCGTTGGCGCAGCGCGGCCACGATCCCCGGCAGCGGCTCGGTCAGCCGCAGCACCACGCCGACCTCGACGGGTTCGCCGGGCTCGCCGACGCGGACGCCGGTGACCTGCCTGCCGGGCAGGTAGGCGGCGATGGTGCCGTACGCGCCGCCGTGCAACCGGGTGACGGACGGGTGCGCGAGCACCGCCCGAGCGACCCGGTCGGCGAGCTGCTCCTCGACTTCGGGATCGTCCCGGCCGTGGTCACCGGGCGCGGATTCGGTCATGTCGGTGTCCTTCGAGAGCGGGCCGGGATGGGAGCGCGTGGCCCCGGTCGGGGCAGCCGGGACCACGCGCCGTCTCACTCCACGCGGGAGGAGGCGGGGGTGCTGCCACCGTTGCCGCCGTCCTCGTCGTCCTCGGAGGGCAGGTGGATGTCGTTCACGGAGATGTTGACCTCGATGACCTCGAGGCCGGTCATCCGCTCGACACCGTTGATGACGTTGCGCCGCACCGCGCGGGCCAGCTCGACGATGGAGGCGCCGTACTCGACGACGATGTCCAGGTCGATCGCGGCCTGCTTCTCGCCGACCTCGACGGTCACGCCCTGCGTGGTCGTGGTGCCGCTGCCGCCGGGGATGCGCTCGCGGATGGCGCCGAAGGCGCGGGAGACGCCGCCGCCCATGGCGTGCACGCCGGAGATCTCGCGGGCGGCGATGCCGGCGATCTTCTGCACCACGGAGGCGGCGATCGTCGTCTTGCCCTGCGAGGTGTCGTCGGCGAGCCGGGCCGGGGTGGCGCTGCCGCTGGTGCTCAGGCCCTTGCCGCCGGTCGTGGACCCGCTCTGGGTCTCGGTGCTCTGGGCGGAGGTACCACTCGACTGGGCCATGAAAGGGCTCCTTCCCCTGAAGATCTCGTTGTCGCCCTGGGCGTCGCAGTCGCCTGCGATCTCCGGGACTGCAAGATCCGATGCGAGTGATCCCGGAACATCGCGGGGCTGCGACCTAGGTCACATGAATGAGCTAATCACGAGCCCTGCGGGGGCGCGACATCGGCGACCCGCACCCACACCGACGGGGCCGCCGCGCCGAGGTGCTCCCGCAGCGCGCGCCCCAGATCATCCTGCAACCGGGCGGTCAGCGCAGGGGCAGGCACGCCGTAGCCGATCACGACGTCCACCCGCACTTCGCGCACGTCGCCGGTGCAGGACAGCAGCCGCACCTCCGGCACGTCGGCGAGCAGCTCCGCGCTGAGCCTGCGGGCCAGCACCAGGGTGGCCTGCGCGGAGATCCGCAGCGTGCCGAACTCCTGGGCGACCTCGGCCGGTTCGCCGCCTGCGGCGGCGCGGGCGCCGCGGACCGTGAGCAGCGCGCGGGACACCAGTCCCTCCGGCGGTTCGACGGCGAGTTCGGCGGCGCGGCGCACCGGTTCCCAGCCGGTGGGCGCCAGCTCGGCGAGCGCGGCCCGGCAGTGCGGGCAGGTGCGCACGTGCGCACCGAAGTCCTCCGGCGCTTCCCCGGCGAGGTGGTCGAGGAGCTCGCCGATGGTGCGGCCGCAGGGCAGCGCGTGCTCGGGGTCGAGGGGAGCTTCACCCACGGTGCATCTCCTTCAACCTCGACAGCAGGGTCAGCCGCGCCCGGTGCAGCCTCGATCGCAACGCGGCGACGTTCACCTCTAGCACCTCTGCGATCTCTTCGTAGGACATCCCCTCGAATTCGCGCAGCACCAGCGGCACTCGCTGGGAGGGTTCCAGGGTGGCGATGGCGCGGTGCACCAGGTCGGCCTCCTCGGCGCGCACCGCGTGTCCCTCGGGGTTGCCGGAGTCGTGGTCGGAGACGAGGTGGTCCATCGAGTCGTCGCTGACGTCCAGGGCCACCGTGTTCTTGCGCCGCCGCACCTGGCCGAGCGCCGCGTTGGTCACCACCCGGTACAGCCAGGTGGTGGGCGCGGACTCGCCGCGGAACCGGGCCAGCGAGCGCCACGCCGAGACCCACGCGTCCTGCACGGCGTCCTCGGCTTCGGCCTGGTCGTTGAGGATCCGGTACGCGACCCGGTACATCGATCGGGTGTGCCTGCGGACGAGTTCGTCGAAGGCCACCCCGTCGCCGCGCTGGGCGGCTGCCATCAGGTCCGCGTCGCTGTCGCCCCGCCCGGTCACGCCCGAAGTCTCCCGTACCGCAGCAGCAGCAGCGATTCCTCCGCCCGCAGCACCGACAGCAGCCGCATCCGGTGCGGGTCGGGGAGGCCGGGTCCGGCGGCGATGCGCCCGGCCCCGCCCCCCGCGAGCAGCGGCGAGACGGTCAGGCACAGCTCGTCGACGAGGTCCGCGGCGAGCAGGTCGCCGAACAGGTGCGGTCCGCCTTCGCAGCCGATCCGCAGCAGCCCGCGCGCGGCGAGCTCGGTGAGCGCGGCGGTCAGGTCCACGGTGCGGTCCCCGGCGACCACGACGTCGGCGCCCGCGTCGGCCAGCGCGATCCGGCGCGCCTCCGGGGCCGACGCGCAGGTGAGCACGATCGGCGGCACCACGGTGTCGGTGAGCAGCGGCGAGTCCGGCTCCAGCGAGCAGCGGGCGGTGACGACCGCGATCGGCGGTACTTCGGAGAGCCCGAACCGGGCGCGGCGGTCCGCGTCCACCTCGTGGCGCTGCACCCCGTGGTAGCCCTCGGTGAGCGCGGTGCCCGCGCCGACGAGGACCACGTCGGACAGGTCGCGGATCAGCGCCAGCGCCAGCTGGTCGGCGGGGGAGGACAGGCCGCGGGAGCTGCCGCGCACGCTCACCGCCCCGTCGAGGCTGGACACGAAGTTCGTGCGCAGCCAGGGACGGGCCAGGTCGGCGGGGAAGTCGTAGAACGCTTCGATCTCCGGCGTCACCTCCACCGGAGCCGCAGCACCGGGAGGATCGCCGTCTGAGGGCCACAACCTGTGCACCCGTCCATCCCAGCACGACGCGCGCGGTGCGCGCGGGCAGGGCCGGTGTTCGCCCGGGCGCCGCGGGTGATGACTGCCACCGGCTACGGCGGGAACAGCGGTTATAGAGTCGGCGCATGACCGCCGCGCGCCTCACCGACCGCCGACCCGAGCTCAGCCCGGCCGACATGGTCGACGCGATGACTCCGCCCCCGCGGTTCGACGAGGCCCGGTTCGAGACCTACGTGCCGAACCCGGACGAGCCGAGCCAGGCCGCCGCCGTCGAGTCCTGCCGCGCGTTCGCCGAGCGGGCGTCGGCCGCGGGCGGGAGCGGCGGTTCGTGGTGGCGTTCGCTGTTCGGCGGCGGCCGCGCCCCGGTGGGCAAGCCCGGCCTGTACCTGGACGGCGGCT
Source organism: Saccharopolyspora sp. 7B (assembly GCF_020177435.1). NCBI lineage: Bacteria > Bacillati > Actinomycetota > Actinomycetes > Pseudonocardiales > Pseudonocardiaceae > Saccharopolyspora > Saccharopolyspora sp. 7B. The sequence goes on from NZ_JAIUKC010000021.1 coordinate 19,930, forward strand.
TCGGCGTCGGCAAGACCCACCTGCTGGCCTCGCTGTGGCACGCCGTTCCCGGGCCGAAGTCGTACGGCACGTTCGTCGAGGTGACGAACCTCGTCGGCGCGCTCGGGTTCAACGAGACGGTGCGCAGGCTCTCCGAGCACCGGTTGCTGGCGATCGACGAGTTCGAGCTGGACGATCCGGGCGACACGATGCTGGTCACCCAGCTGATCGCGAAGCTCACCGACGCGGGCGTGCACATCGCGGCGACGTCGAACACGCTGCCCGGCAAGCTCGGCGAGGGCCGGTTCGCCGCGGTGGACTTCCTGCGCGAGATCCACGCGATGTCGGAGCGCTTCGACGTGCTGCGGGTGGACGGCCCCGACTACCGGCACCGCGGCCTGCCCGACCCGCCAGAACCGGTGGACGACGCGGAGCTCACCGCGGAGGCCGAGTCGATGCCCGGTGCCACGCTGGACGACTTCGACGCGCTGTGCGAGCACCTCGGCTCGGTGCACCCGTCGAAGTACGGGCGGCTCGTGGCGGACGTCAGCGCGGTGCACCTGCGCGGGTTGCACGCGGCGCCGAACCAGAACGTGGGCCTGCGGCTGGTGGCGTTCGCCGACCGGCTCTACGACCGGGCGGTGCCGGTGCGGGTGTCGGGGGCGCCGCTCTCGGAGCTGTTCACCGAGGAGATGCTCCGCGGCGGCTACCGCAAGAAGTACCTCCGCGCCCTGTCCCGCCTCACCGCCCTGTCCCGGGACGCCGTCAAATCCTGACGGGTCAGCGGGCGAGGACGTCGGTGATGGCGTCGATGCCCTGGTCCAGCTCCTCGCGGGTGATGGTGAGCGGGGGTGCGACGCGCAGCGTGGTGTCCTGGGTCTCCTTGCACAGCACGCCGTTCGCGGCGAGCCGTTCGCTGACCTGGCGGCCGGTGGGCCCGCCGGGGGAGATCTCCACCCCGGCCCACAGCCCGCGCCCGCGGACCTCGGCGGCGCCGCGGCCGACGAGCTCGCCGAGCCGCGCGTGCAGGTGTGCGCCGAGCTCCCGGGACCGCGCCTGGTACTCGCCGGTCGCCAGCATCCGCACCACTTCGAGCCCGACGGCGCAGGCCAGCGGGTTCCCGCCGAACGTGGAGCCGTGCTCGCCGGGCCGCAGCACGCCCAGCACCTCGCGGCTGCCGACGACCGCGGAGACCGGCAGGATGCCGCCGCCGAGCGCCTTGCCGAGCGTGTACAGGTCGGCGCGCACCCCGTCGTGGTCGCAGGCCAGCAGTTCGCCGGTGCGGGCCAGGCCGGACTGGATCTCGTCGGCGACGAGCAGCACCCCGTGCTCGTCGCACAGCTCCCGCAGCCTGCGCAGGTAGCCGGCGGGCGGCACCACGACGCCCGCTTCGCCCTGCACCGGTTCGACGAGCACCGCCGCGGTGCGCTCGGTGATCGCCGCCGCGACCGCGTCCGCATCGCCGTAGGGGGTGATGGTGAACCCGGGCGTGAACGGCCCGAACCCGGCGCGCGCGGTGTCGTCGGTGGAGAACGACACGATCGTGGTGGTGCGGCCGTGGAAGTTGGACCCGGCGACGACGATCTCCGCGCGGTCCGCGGGCACGCCCTTGACCTGGTAGGCCCACTTCCGGGCGAGCTTGATGGCGGATTCGACGGCTTCGGCGCCGGAGTTCATCAGCAGCACCTGCTCGGTGCCGGCGAGCTCGGCCAGCTCGCGGCAGAACGGGCCGAACCGGTCGTGGTGGAACGCCCGGCTGGTCAGCGTGACGCGGCCCAGCTGCTCGGTGGCGGCGGCGACCAGCCGCGGATGCCGGTGCCCGAAGTTCAGCGCCGAGTACCCGGCGAGGAAGTCCAGGTGGCGGCGACCGTCCACATCGGTCATCCACGCCCCGTCCGCTTCGGCGATCACGACGGGCAGCGGGTGGTAGTTGTGCGCGCTGTAGGTCTCGTCCAGGCGCAGGTATTCGGCGGAACGGGTGGTCCCGGCCGGGCGCGTCGTCGCGGTCGAAGCGGAGGTCATGCTGCTCAGGCTAAGCGGCCCGCGCCTTCGTTTCAGCCGTGAGCTGTTGCTTCTTTCGGCGGATCGTTGCGCGATCCGATCTTCGAACGCAACGTTCCGCCTACACGGGCTCGGGACGGCCGGGGCTGTCCGCGGGCCGCCGCGCGCGCTACCGTCGGCGAGGTTCGGATGAACGGCGCGTGCGCCACCGGTGACTCGGCGTGCCCGGCGGGAGGTCGCTCCCGGAGCCGGGCGCGCGCGCCGTGCAGGTCGAGGTCGGGTGGAGGTCGCTTCATGTCCGAGGACGCGCAGTACCGGGTGTACCTGGGGGCCTACACGGGCCCGGAATCGGCGGCGAACGGAATCCGGCTCGCGTTCGCCGACGACGCGGGTCGGCTGCGCTGCACCGACACCGTCGCCGACTCCTACGACCCGTCGTTCCTGGCGCTGTCCCCGGACGGCGGGACGTTGTTCGCGGTGAACGAGGTGGCGCGCGGCCGGGTGGTGTCGTTCCAGGTGGGGCCGGACGGCGGGCTCACCGAGATCAACTCGCAGCCCACGCACGGGTCGGCGCCGTGCCACTTGAGCGTGCACCCCGGCGGACGGTTCCTGCTCACGGCGAACTACCTGTCCGGCAACGTCGTCGTGCACCCGATCGGCGAGGGCGGGGTGCTGCGGGAGGCGTGCCACGTGGTGGACCACTCCGGCCAGGGCCCGGACAAGGACCGGCAGGAGGGGCCGCACGCGCACCAGATCGTGCCGTCCCCGGACGGCCGCTTCGCGCTGGCCGCCGACCTGGGCACCGACTCGGTGTACGTGTACGCGTTCGACGGGGACACCGGGCACCTGGTGCTCAAGCACGAGGTCGGCTGGGAGCCGGGGACGGGTCCGCGGCACCTGGCGTTCCACCCGGACGGCGAGCGCGGCTACCTGGTGGGGGAGCTGACCTCGACGATCACCGAGTTCACCTTCGACGCGGGGACCGGTGAGGTGCGGCCGGGCCGCGTGCTGCCGCTGCTGCCCGCGGATTTCACCGGGCGGAGCCTGGCCGCGGAGGTGGTGGTGTCGCCGGACGGGCGGTTCGTGTTCGCCTCGAACCGGGGGCACGACAGCATCGCGGTGTTCTCCGCCGAGGGGTTCGCGCAGCTGGGCGTGGTGCCTGCGGGGGTGCGCGGGCCGCGGCACGTCGCGCTGTCCCCGCGCGGGGACGTGCTGTACGCGGCGGGGGAGCTCAGCGACACCGTGCAGGCGTTCGCGGTCGCCGCGGACGGCGCGCTCACCCCGATCGGCGATCCCGTGCCGTCCCCGTCGCCGGTGTGCCTCCTGCCCGCCTGAGCCGCCGGGGGACCGGGCCGGTCGCTCGGGTCAGACCATGCGGTTGTCGTAGGTGCCGCGGGCGTACTGCTGGAGGGCTTGCCGGATCCGGCGGCCTTCCTGCCTGCGGGTGAGGGGCCCGCCCGCGGAGCCGACCGGGTACACCCGCACGCCGCCGTGGTACGGCCGGGTCGGGTTCCAGATCCGCCAGCGGAGGGCGGGGCTGCCGGGGCGCGTCCACACGGTGACCGACTGGCCCTTGCCGGTGCCGACGACGGCGATGCGGCTGACGTGGCTCCACGGGATCTCGCGGGTCAGCAGCGGGGAGCGGGAGACCCGCAGCCCGTCGGCGCTGACCTTGAGCCGCAGCCCGGGCAGCAGTGCCTTGGCCAGGGACAACGCCCCGCTGATGGTCAGCAGCAGCATGCCGAAGCTGGTCAGCGCCCACAGCTCGTCGTCCGCGGTCGGGCCGATCTGCAACACCAGGTGGATCAGCCCGAACATGAGGGCGGCGGAGACGAGCGCGCCGAGCCGCCCGCCGGTGGTGAACACCGGCCCCGGCCCGTCGGCGCGCACCCGGTCGATCGGCACGGCGGGCCGGGACGGCGCGATGCGCGCGGGGGCGGCGGTGCCCCGGCCCGCTTCGGGCTGCTGCGCGGTCGGCTTCGGCCGGGCCGGGATGATCGGTTTCGCCGGTGCGGCGGGGGCCGCGGACCAGTCGCCGCCACCGCGCTGCCGGGTGGGCCGGGGCGGTGCGGCGGGCGGGGCCGATGGCGCTTCGGAGGCCTGCTTGAGCTGCGAGGTGTGCTCGGTGATGACGGCGGTGATCTCGGCGGGCAGCCAGCTGTCGTTCTGCGGGGAGGCCTCGCCGACCTGGTCGAGCAGCTGCCCGGGGGTGGGCCGCGCGGCGGGGTCCTTGGCGAGGCAGCCGCCGATGAGCGGCCGCAGCCCGGGGGGCAGCGCGTCGAGGTCCGGTTCGTTGTGCACGACCCGGTACAGCATGGCGGCGGTGTTCTCGTTGCCGAACGGTCCGGCGCCGGTGGCGGCGAACATGAGCACCGCGCCGAGGGAGAACACGTCGCTGGGCGGTCCGACGTCGGTGCCGACGGTCTGCTCGGGGGAGAAGAAGCCGGGGGTGCCGAGGAAGATGCCGGTGGCGGTGAGCGCGCTGCTGCTCATGGCGCGGGAGATGCCGAAGTCGATGACCCGCGGGCCGTCCGGGCCGAGCAGCACGTTGCCGGGTTTGAGGTCGCGGTGCACGAGTCCGGCGCGGTGGATGGCGCCGAGCGCTTCGGCGAGTCCGGCGGCGAGCGAGCGCACGGTCTGCTCGGGCAGCGGTCCGTGGTCGGCGACGGCCCGGTGCAGGGTGGGGCCGGGCACGTACTCGGTGGCCAGCCACGGCTGGTCGGCTTCGGTGTCGGCGTCGATGACGGTGGCGGTCCAGAAGCCGCCGACGGAGCGGGCCATCTCGACTTCGCGGCGGAACCGCTCGCGGAACTCGCCGTCGTCGGCGAGTTCGGGGCGGACGATCTTGATCGCGACGCCGCGGCCGCCGCGGGACCGGGCCAAGTACACGGCGCCCATCGCGCCGCCGCCGATCCTGGCGAGCAGCCGGTAGTCCCCGACCCTGTTCGGTTCGCCGGCCAGCAGCGGCTGCACGTCTCGTCCCCCTCTTGGATTGCGGCGGTGCCATCCCCGAGCTTACGGAGGTGGTGGTTGCGTCGTTCGCGGATGCCGCCGCGGCCGTTCGCGTGCAACGATCGGTAATCGGTTACTCGGCTTCACTGCGAGCCTTTCGAGCTCGTGATGTTGTGAGTATGCTCCGGCGCACCGCTGCGGCGGGCGATCGATGGTGATCGAGGAGGCGGCGTGTCGCAATCCTTGCAGTCCGGTTCGGATGATGCGGGATCGGTGCAAGCACCGGCGGTGGTCCGGCTTTCCGGGGTGGGCAAACGATTTCCCGGGGTCGTCGCGGTGTCCGATGTGGACTTGGAAGTGCTGGCCGGTGAGGTCCACGTGCTGGCCGGCGAGAACGGCGCGGGCAAGTCGACGTTGATGAAGCTCGTCGCGCAGGTGGAGCCGCCGAGCTCCGGCCGCATCGAGGTCGACGGCCGCCGGGTGAGCTACCAGGGGCCCGCGTCGGCGCGGCGGCTGGGCATCTCGATGGTGCACCAGGAATTCGCCCTCGCCCCGGACCTGTCGGTGGCGGAGAACCTGTTCATCGGGCACGAACCCGGCAGCGGCGGCCTCATCTCGCGCGCCGCGGAGCGCCGGGCGGCCCGCGACCTGCTCGCGCGGGTGGGCCTGGACGTCGACCCGGGGCGCCGCGTCGGCCGCCTGTCCACCGCCGAGCAGCAGCGGGTGGAGCTGGCGAAGGCGCTCGCGGTGGACGCGAAGCTGCTCATCCTCGACGAGCCGACCGCCACCCTGACCGAGCGGGAGACCGCGGAGCTGTTCGGCATCGTCCGCGAGCTCACCGCGCAGGGCATCGGCGTCCTCTACATCTCGCACCGGCTGGACGAGATCTTCGAGATCGGCGACCGGGTCACGGTGCTGCGCGACGGCGCCGTCGTCGCCACCCGGCCGGTCGCCGAGCTCGACGAGTCGCGGCTGGTGACGCTGATGGTGGGCCGCGACGTGCAGAACCTGTACCCGCGCACCTACAGCACCCCCGGCGACGTGCGGTTGCGGGTGCGCGGGCTCAGCCGCGGCGACGCGGTGCGGGACGCGAGCTTCGAGGTGCGGGCCGGGGAGATCGTCGGCATGGCCGGGCTGGTCGGCGCGGGCCGCACCGAACTGGCCCGCTCGGTGTTCGGCGCCGAACCGCCCGACGCGGGCGAGGTGTCGCTGGACGGGGCGAAGTTGAAGATCCGCGGCCCGGCGGACGCGATCGCCGCGGGCATCGGCTACCTCACCGAGAGCCGCAAGGCCGACGGGCTGGCGCTTCAGCTGGGCGTGGACAAGAACATCACGCTGGCGAAGCTGCCGATGGCCTCCGGCCTGATCGACCTGGGCGCCGAGCGGCGCATCGCCGAGCGGGAGCGCGACCGGCTGCGGATCCGGGTGCCGTGGGTCGGCAGGCCGGTGCAGGCGCTCTCCGGCGGCAACCAGCAGAAGGTGGTGCTGGCGCGCTGGTTGCAGACCGAAGCGGAGGTGCTGTTCTTCGACGAGCCGGGCCGCGGCATGGACGTGGGCGCGAAGTCGGAGATGTTCAGCCAGCTGGATTCGCTGGCCGCGCAGGGCAAGGCGATCGTGCTGATCTCCAGCTACCTGCCGGAGCTGCTGAACATGTGCGATCGGATCCTCGTGCTGCGCGAGGGCCGGATCACGGGTGAGGTCGAGCGCGCGGACTTCTCCGAGGAACGGATCGTCGCGCTCGCGACCGGAGCGAAGGAGGGCCAGTGAGCGAGCAGCCGGGCAAGGACGAAGGGGCCCCGCAGGACGGCGGCGCGACCGCGGTGGAGGCCGCCGCGGGCCGGCCCGGGCTGCTGGGCGGGCTGACCGACCGGATGCAGGGCGCGGTGTCGCAGGTCGCGGCCGCCGGCGCGCTGATCGTGGTGTTCGTGGCGCTGTCGATCGTGGCACCGTCGTTCCTGACCGCGGACAACCTGTTCAACCTGGGCTCGCAGACCTCGGTGAACGCGGTGATGGCGGTCGGCGTCACGCTGGTGATCATCACGGGCGGCATCGACCTGTCGGTCGGCTCGGTGGCGGCGTTGTCCGGGGTGCTGGGCGTGATGCTGATGGCGGACTTCGGGTTCCACCCGCTGCTGGGCATCCTCGGCGGCATCCTGGTGGGCGCGGCGGCGGGCCTGGTCAACGGGCTGCTGGTGTCGACGGTGGGGCTGCCGCCGTTCATCGCGACGCTGGGGATGCTGAGCGTGGCGCGCGGACTGGTGCTGATCGCGACGGGCGCGGTGGCCGTGTTCGGCGCGCCGGAGTCGTTCCGGCTGCTCGGGCAGGGGGTGCTGGGGCCGATCCCGGTGCCGGTGCTGCTGATCGTGCTGGTCGCGGTGGCCGGGCACCTGGTGCTGACGCGGACGCGCCTGGGCCGCTACGCGTACGTGATGGGCTCGAACATGGAGGCCGCGCGGCTGTCGGGCGTGCCGGTGCGCAAGCACACCACGTGGGTGTACGTGGTGGCGGGCAGCCTGGCCGGGCTGGGCGGCATGATCGCGGCCTCGCGGATCAACTCGGGGCAGCCGAACTTCGGCGAGGGCCTGGAGCTGGACGTGATCGCGGCGGTGGTGATCGGCGGGGCGAGCCTGTTCGGCGGGCGCGGCACGGTGCTCGGGTCGCTGATCGGCGCGTTCCTGGTGGCGGTGATCCGCAACGGGGCGGTGCAGCTCAACATCGGCACCTTCTACCAGAACGTGCTCATCGGCGTGATCATCTGGCTGGCGGTGTGGTGGGACTTCTACCAGCGCCGCAAGCTCGCCGGCGACGCGTGATCCGGGGACGAGGGAGTTCGCTGCGATGAAGAAGGTCCTTCCGCTGGTGTGCCTGGCGGTGCTGCTGCTGTCCTCGGCGTGCGGCCTGGAGATCCGCAGGCCCACGGGGACGAACGCGCAGCAGGGCGGCACGATCCGGTTGGCGGTGATCCCGAAGGCGATCGGCTTCGACTTCTGGGAGCAGGTGCGGGTCGGCGCCGAGTGCGCGGCCACCAAGCACCCGAACGTCAACGTGCACTGGGACGGCGTCACCTCGGAGGACGACGTGAGCGGGCAGCAGAGCCTGCTGCAGGACTCGCTGGCGCAGGGCGTGCAGGGCCTGGTGTTCGCGGCGACCGACGCGAAGGCGCTGGCGGAGGTCACGAAGTCCGCGCGGGAGCAGGGCACCACGGTGGTGAACATGGACTCGGGCACCAGCCCGCAGCCGCCGGAGGTGCCGGTGTTCGCCACCGACAACGTGGCGGCCGCCGAGGAGGGCACCCAGCTGCTGGCGGACCAGCTGGGCGGCCGCGGCGAGGTGGCGTTCATCGAGTTCCTGCCCGGCACCAGCACGAACGAGACGCGCGCGGAGGGCTTCGAGCGCGGGCTGGCGAAGAACCCGGGGCTGCGGCTGGTGGCGCGGCAGTCCTCGAACAGCGACTACAACACGGCGTTGCAGGTCACCCAGGACATCCTGACGGCGAACCCGGGCCTGAACGGGATCTACGCGGGCAACGAGCCGAGCGTGCTGGGCGCCGCGGAGGCGGTGCGGCAGGCGGGCAAGCAGGGCCAGATCAAGATCATCGGGTGGGACACCTCGGAGGGGCAGATCGAGTCGCTGCGCGACGGCGTGATCACCGGCCTGATCGCGCAGAACCCGTTCAAGATGGGCTTCGCGTCGGTGAACTCGGCGATCGAGCAGATCCGCGGCGAGCAGCGCGGCGCGCCGGAGACGAACACCGGCTCGTCGGTGGTGACGAAGGAGAACCTCGGCACCCCGGAGATCCAGAAGCTCCTGAACCCTTCCTGCGCGGCTCCGCCGCGCTGAGGATTCCTTCCCATCGGTTGCTCGGGGGGCGGGTGGCGGAACCTCAGCGGGATTCTCGCGAGGACCCGCGGCGGTGCCGGTGTCGTGGTCGCTGCTCAGCGGCTTCGCCGCTGACAGGACGCTGGCCGGAGCCTGGCGAGGTCGCCGGACCGCTCGGTTCGCAGGTCAGGCGCTGCGGTGCTCGCGGAGGAAGGCGAGCGCGGTGTCGGCGTGCGAGGCCATGTTGAACTCGCTGCGCACCACCTCCAGCACGGTGCGGTCCGGCCCGATCACGAAGGTGTGCCGCTTCACCGGCAGCGGACCGAACCGGCGCTTCACCCCGAACTGCCGCGCCACGACGCCTTCCCGGTCGGATAGCAGCGGGTACTCGAAGGAGTTCGTTCGCGCGAAGGTGGCCTGCTTGGCGACCGGGTCGGTGCTGATGCCGACGGGGTGCGCGCCGAGTTCGGCGAACTCCGCGGACAGGTCGCGAAAGTGGCAGCTCTCCGCCGTGCACCCGGAGGTCATCGCCGCCGGGTAGAAGAACAGGACCACGGTCCCGCCGTCGAGGAGTTCCGAGAGCTTGCGCTCGGTGCCGTGCTGGTCGGGCAGTGCGAAGTCGTCGACGGTGTCGCCTGGACGCATCGGGGGCTCCTTGATCGTGGCCGGCGAGGTCACCTTAAGCCCCGGGCACGCCGCCGCGGCAGACCTGTCCGTTTGCCGCCTCCGCGCGCCGGGTACGGCACGGCTGAGCGGCGAGGCGCGAACCGGCCCGCCGCGACGATCTGCAGGAGGTGTGCACGATGACCGCGAACCTGAACGGTGCCAAGGTCGCCTTCCTGGTGGCCCCGGACGGCATCGAGCAGGTGGAGCTGACCGAACCGTGGAAGGCCGTCGAGCAGGCGGGCGGCCGGCCGGAGCTGGTGTCCATCCAGCCCGGTTCGGTGCAGGGGCGCGACCACCTGGAGAAGGCCGACACGTTCACCGTGGACAAGGTCGTCACGGAGGTGTCGCCGGACGACTACGACGGCCTGGTGCTGCCGGGCGGCGTGGCCAACCCGGACGCGCTGCGGCAGGTGCCGAACGCGGTGCGCTTCACCGGCGAGTTCTTCGCGAGGCAGAAGCCGGTCGCCGCGATCTGCCACGCCCCGTGGCTGCTGGCCGAGGCGGACGTGGTGCGCGGCCGCAGGCTCACGTCCTACCCGAGCCTGCGCACGGACCTGCGCAACGCGGGCGCCGAGTGGGTGGACGAGGAAGTCGTCGTGGACTCGGGGCTGGTGACGAGCCGGAACCCGAACGACCTCCCCGCGTTCTGCGCGAAGGTCGTCGAAGAGGTCGCCGAGGGGAAGCACCGCGCCCAGGCGCGCAGCGCGTGATCGGGGTGGCAGAGCGGAGGAGTCGATGAAACTCGCGTTCCTGCAAGACGTCTACGGGTACCAGGGCCCGTTCGCGACGGTGTACCTGGACACCTCGGCGGACGCCGAGGACGCGGCGAAGGCGGTGCAGCTGCGGTGGCGTTCGGCCCGGGAGCAGCTGGCGGACGCGGGGGCGGACGAGGCGACGTTGCGCGCCTTGGACGAGACCGTGGACCGGCACGAGTACCGGATCGGCCGCCGCGGCCAGGTGCTGGTGGCGACCGCGGGCGAGGTGGTGTTCGGCGAGGAGCTGCCGACGCCGCCGGAGGACGCCTCCGACGACGAGAAGGTGCACTTCGGGACGTTGCCGCACCTGCTGCCGTACCTGCGGTTGCGGGCGTCGCGGATCCCGCACGTGGTGGCGCTGGTCGACCACGTCGACGCGGAGCTGACCGTGGTCGCGGCCGGTGCCGAACCCCGCACTCGGCGGGTGCAGGGCGGCGACCACCCGGTGCACAAGTCCCCGCCCGGCGCCGACGAGCTCAACGAGCAGCGCTTCCAGAACCGGGTCGAGGAGCAGTGGCTGCGCAACGCCAAGGAGGCGGCCGAGGAGATCGGCAAGCAGGCCATGCGGATCGGCGCCGAACTGGTCGTGCTCGCCGGTGATCCGCAGCAGCGGACGCTGGTGCACCAGAACCTGCCCGGCGGCGTCCGGGAGCGCACCGTGCAGACCGACGCGGGCCACCTGGACCGGGGCGCCTCCGCGGAAGGGCTCCGCGACGAGGTCGAGGACACGGTGGCGGCCGCCGTGTCGGCGCACGTGGACGAGGCGGTCCGCGAATTCGAGCAGCAGCGCGGCCGCGACGAGCGCGCCGCGGAGGGGTGGAGCGCGGTGCTCGCCGCCCTGCAGCGCGGCCAGGTGCGCACGGTGCTGTGGGGTTCCCCGGAGTCGCCGTCCTGGCTGCACGTCGGCCCGGTGCCGAACCAGGTGGCGCTGGACGCGCGGGAGCTCACCGACATGGGCGTGTCCAGCCCGGGCAGCGCGCCCGCCAGCGCGGCGGTCGTGTGGTCGGCGGCGGGCACCGATGCGGACCTGGTGCTGGTCGATCCGGACGAGGTGAAGCTGACCGACGGCATCGGCGCGGTGCTGCGCTACACCGACGCGTGAGAGGAGGAGCATGACGACGACGCGGGAAACGGTGAAGAAATCGCTGTCCACGATCGACTTCCCCGCGAGCAAGGAGGACCTGGTCGACTTCGCCCGGAACAACGGCGTGGACCAGGACACGGTGGACGCGCTGCGGGCGCTGCCGCTGGCCGACTACGACAACGTCGGCGAGGTGCTGCGCTCGGTGCCGCTGGACAAGGCCGACGAGGAGGGCCAGTCCGCCGCGGACAAGGCGGCGGAGGACCGGCAGCACGTCCGGCCCGGCCTGGCCGAGCACCAGCGCGAGACCCCGGCCAACCCGATCGCGGAGGAGCTCGGCGAGAACCGCAAGGGCGGCTGAACCCGGGCAACCACGACGATCGACCGAACGCCCCCGCCCGCAGCGGGGGCGTTCGCGCGCGCCGGGCCGAGTTCTGCGATCGAGCTCGGGACGGCGTTAGCGTGCTGGGGGCACGTCCGACGGCCCGGCCTTCCCGCCGGGCCTCGGAGTCATGGGGTCCCGCATGGATCGTTCCGATCGTCGGTTCCGGCGCGCGCTCGCGCTGCTCGGTTGTTCGCTGCTGCTGGCGGTGCCCATCGCCGGGTGCGGGGAGCCGGGCGGCCGCACCGCGCACGAGGAGTCCGGCCAGTGGTGGGTGTCGCGCGCCGGCTACCCGGATTCGCCGGCGCGTGCCCGGCCGGCCCCGAACCCGGCGGTGCGGACCGCGGTGCGGCAGGCCGACGACTACGCGGACCGGCTTTCCGGCAGCACGGTGGCGGTGGCGGTGCTGGACCGCGGGTCCGGCGCGGTCGTCGGCGGGGAGCACGCGGACGACGAGTTCACCACCGCCTCGGTGTCGAAGTTGTTCGTGGCGCTGGACGTGGTGGAGCGCCGCCGCGAGGGGTTGCCGGTGTCGTCCTCGGACGTGGAGCTGATCCGCCGGGCGCTGGCGCTCAGCGACGACGGGGCGATGAACGCGCTCTGGGACCGGTTCGACGGCGCGGGCGCCATCTCGCGGGTGGCGGTGCGCTACGGGCTCACCCGCACGCTGCCGCCGGCGGTGCCGGGGCGGTGGGGCGACACCCGGACGTCGGCGCGGGACGTGGCGGCGGTGTTGGCGCGGGTCCCGGCGCTGCCCGCCGCGGAGCGGGCGCTGGTGCTCGGCCCGCTGGACGAGGCGCCGCGGACCGCCGCCGAGGGCTTCGACCAGCAGTACGGGTTGAAGGCCGGGGCGCGGCGGGCGGCGGTGAAGGCGGGCTGGATGTGCTGCGCGGACGGCCGCCGCTCGGTGCACAGCGCGGGGCTGATCGGGCCGGACCGGCGCTACGCGGTGGCGGTGCTGTCCACCCAGCCGTCGTCGAAGAGCTACTCGCAGGCGTCGGAGGTGGTCACCGAGGCCGCGGCGCCGCTGCTCCGGCACCTCGGCTGAGCCCGCCCGCCCGGGTCGTTCGCCTCGTGGGACTCGACGGCGGGTTTCGCTACGCTGGCGTCTCGCTGGACGGCTACGAGGGGACCCGCGGTTGAAACGGCCCACGATCATCGACATCGCGCGCCGGGTCGGCGTGTCGAAGGCGGCGGTGTCCTACGCCCTCAACGGCCGCGCCGGGGTTTCGGCGGCCACCCGGGAACGCATCCTCGACGTCGCCGCGCAGCTCGGCTGGGACGCGGCGGGGCCGGCGCGGACACCCGCCGCCGACCGCACCGGCACGATCGGCCTGGTGCTGGCCCGGCCGCCGCAGCAGATCCGCGCCGAGCCGTCGGTGGTGCACTGGATGGCCGGGCTGGAGGCGGCGCTGGCCGAGTACGGGCTGAGCCTGCACCTGGCGCTGCCGCCGGACGAGGAGGCCGAGCTCGGCACCTACCGGTCCTGGGCCGCCGGGCGCCGGGTGGACGGCGTGATCGTCACCGACCTGCGCACCGAGGACCCGCGCGTACCGCTGCTGCGGGAGCTGAAGCTGCCCGCGGTGGTGATCGGCGAGCACGAGCGGGTCGCGAACGTGGCGGTGCTGCGCTTCGCCGTCGCCGAGGAGGTCCGCGCCGTGGTGGCGCACCTGGCCGAGCTCGGTCACCGGCGGATCGGTCACGTGCAGGGCGGTGTCGACCTGGAGCACACCGAGCGCCGCAGCGCCCTGCTGCGCGCCGAGGTGCGGGAGCGGCTCGGCACCGACCTGGTGAAGGCGGAGGCGGCGGCCACCGAGGACGGCGGGGTGCGGGCCACCTGGCGACTTCTCGCCGCGGACCCGCCGCCGACGGCGATCGTCTACGACGATGACGTGACGGCGGTGGCCTCGGTCGCGCGCGCCGCCGAGCTCGACGTCCGGGTACCCGCCGACCTGGCGGTGCTGTCCTGGCAGGACTCGATGCTGTGCCGGGTGGTGACCCCGCCGGTGACGGCGCTGTCCCGGGACGTCGAGGACGACGCCGCCGCGGCGGTGCACCTGCTGCTGGAGCTGATCGAGACGGGGGCCGCCGACGACCTGGACGTGCCGCCGCGCGTGCTGATGCCGCGGGCGAGCACGGGCGGGGTGGGCTGAGCGCGCTCCCGCGACCTCTCGCGACGAGGAGACGACGGTGCCCCCACGTCCGCGCGGCCCGGTGCTGGGCCTGGTGCTGCTGGTGCTGCTGGGCGTGCTCGCCGGGTGCGGGCCGCCGCCGCGGCGGCTCGTGTACTGGGCGGCGAACCAGGGCGCGAGCACCGCGCGGGACCGCGAGCTGCTGCGCACCCGGCTGGCCGCGTTCACCCGCGAGACCGGTGTTCCGGTCGAGGTGGAGGTCGTCCCGTGGAGCGATCTGCTCGACCGCGTCCTGGGCGCGGCGATCTCCGGCACCGGCCCGGACGTGGTGGACGTGGGCAACACCTGGTCGGCGTCGTTGCAGGCGACGGGCGCGTTCGTGGAGTTCGACGCGGAGCTGCTGGACCGGCTGGGCGGCCGGGAGCGGTTCCTGGACGGCAGCATGCGCTCGACGGGCCTGCCGGGCCGGCCGCCGGCGTCGGTGCCGCTGTCCGGCCTGGCGTACGCGGTGTTCTACGACCAGGCGCGGTTCCGCGCGGCCGGGATCGAGGGGGTTCCGCGCAGCTGGGCGGAGTTCCTGGACGTGGCGCGGCGGCTCTCCGGCGGTGGCCGGGCGGGGGTGACCGTGCCGGGCGCGAGCTACGCGCAGAACGCGCACCTGGCGTTCCTGTTCGGCGCGCAGCAGGGCGCCCGGTTCTTCGACGCGGCGGGGGCGCCCGCGTTCACCGGTCCGCGCGAGGTGGCCGCGGTGCTGCGCTACGTGCGGCTGCTGGGGGAGGGGCTGGTGCGCGCCGACGACGCCGAGCTGGGTTCGGCGCCGGAGGCGGCCGCGGAGTTCGCCGCCGGGCGGGCCGGGATGCTGATCGCGCAGAACAACGCACTTCCGGCCATTGTGGACGGAGGCCTGCGCGCGGATGATGTCGGCGTGTTCCCGCTCCCGCTGCCCGATCCGCTGCCGCCGGGCGGTGCGCCGGTCCGCACCCACGTCGGCGGCAGCAACGTCGCGGTGCTGCGCGACGGCCCGCACCGCGCGGAAGCGCTGCGGCTGGTGGAGTTCCTGACCCGCGCCGACACCCAGGTGGAGCTGAACCGGGCGTGGGGGAGCCTGCCGGTCGTCGCCGACGCCTACGACGGGCCGGAGTTCGCCACCGGCCGCGCCGCGGTGTTCGGCGAGCTGCTGGCGCGCGAATCGGTGCCGATGCCGATGATCCCGAACGAGAGCCGCTTCGAGACGACGCTGGGTGCCGCCGTGCGCGACCTGTTCGCGGCGGCGGCGACGGGCGAGCCGGTGGGTCGTGAGCAGGTGCGGGCCGAGCTGGCGCGCGCGGAGCAGCGGATGCGCGCGTCCGGGGGCGCGTGATGCCCGGTGGCCGGGCGCTGCCGGGTTCGCGGGCGGTGCCGGGTTCAAGGACGCTGCCGGGTTCGCGGGGCCTGCCGGGTTCGCGGGCGCTGCCGTACCTGTTCCTGCTGCCCGCGCTGGTCTTCGAGCTGCTGGTGCACCTGCTGCCGCTGCTCGGCGGGTTGTGGATGAGCGTGCACGAGCTGGACCAGTTCTCCCTGCGGGAGTGGCCGTCGGCGCCGTTCGCGGGCTGGGACAACTACCGCTCCGCGGTGGACCTCGGCGGTGCGGCGGGCGCGGAGCTGCTGCGCTCGTTCGCCGTGACGGCGGCGTTCTCGCTGCTGGTGGTGGTGCTGTCGTTCGGGCTGGGGCTGGCGGGGGCGGTGCTGCTGCAGCGCCCGTTCCGCGGCCGGTTCCTGCTGCGCGGGTTGTTCCTGGTGCCGTACGCGCTGCCCGTGTACGCGGTGGCGCTGGTGTGGCGCTTCGTGCTGGACCGGGGCGACGGCGCGTGGAACTCGGTGCTGCGCGCGGCCGGGCTGGGCGGCGGCGAGTTCTGGCTGCTGGGGCCGAACGCGTTCGCGAGCCTGGTGGTGGTGGAGGTGTGGCGGCTGTGGCCGTTCGCGCTGCTGGTGCTGCTGGCGGGCCTGCGGTCGATCCCGCCGGAGGTGCACGAGGCGGCCGAGGTGGACGGCGCGGGCCCGGTGCGGCGGCTCCGTTCGATCACGCTGCCGCTGCTGCGGCCGGTGTCGCGGGTGCTGGTGCTCGTGCTGTTCCTGTGGTCGTTCACCGAGTTCACCGTGCCGCACGTGCTGTTCGGCGAGTCGGTTCCGGCGGCGGCGGGCCTGCTGTCGGTGCACGTGCACGAGAGCGCGTTCCGCACCTGGAACTTCGGGTCGGCCGCGGCGATGTCCGCGCTGCTGCTGGGATTCCTGCTGCTGGTGGTGGCGGTTCCGCTGCTGGTGCGGCGCTTGCGGGGGCGTCGTGCGGCGTGAGCCGCGCCGGGTCCGGCTGCTGCGGGTGGCCGGGCTGGGCGCGCTGGGGGCGTTCGTGGTGCTGCCCCTGCACGTGGTGGTGACGACGGCGCTGGGGTCGCGTCCGGGCGGGCGGGACGGGTTCTCGTGGTGGCCGTCCGCGGTGTCGCTGGACGCGTTCCGCACCATGTGGTCCACGGTGGACCTGGCGCGGTACTTCGCGAACAGCGCCGTGGTGGCGTCCGCATCGGCGGCGGTGTCGGTGCTGGTCGCGGTGTTCGCCGCCTACGCGGTGAGCCGGTTCCGCTTCCGCGGCCGGGAGCTGTTCCGCGCGGTGGTGCTGTCCACGCAGGCGATGCCGGGGATCCTGTTCCTGCTGCCGCTGTTCCTGCTCTACGCGTCGATCGGGCGGGTCACCGGAATCCTGTTGCAGGGCAACCTGTTCGGCCTGGTCGTCACCTACTTGACGTTCTCGCTGCCGTTCTCGATCTGGCTGCTGGTGGGGTGCTTCGACGCGGTGCCGGTGGAGCTCGACGAGGCGGCGCTGCTCGACGGCACCGGACCGCTGGGGGCGCTGCTGCGGGTGGTGCTGCCCGCGGCGCGGCCGGGGATCGCGGCGGTGGTGATGTACGCGTTCATGACGGCGTGGGGGGAGGCGTTGTTCGCGTCGATCCTGACGAGCTCGGGTTCGCGGACGCTGGCGGTCGGGCTGCGGGAGTACGCCGCGGAGTCGTCGGTGCACTGGAACGAGGTGATGGCCGCGTCGCTGGTGGTGAGCCTGCCGGTCGTGGCCGGGTTCCTGCTGCTGCAACGCCATCTGGTCCGCGGCGTCACGGCGGGTGCGGTGCGCTGATCCCGCGCTGCGCGGCGTCCCGCAGCGCGCGGGCCACGTCCCAGCAGGCCGCGCAGGTGGGCGCGAGCCACTGCTCGTCGCTCGCCTTCGCGATGGTGAGCGCGACACCGCACAACGCGGTCCGCCGCTGCCCCGGGTGCGGGCGTTCCGCGGAGTCCACCGCGTGCCGCACGCCGTCGACGGGCCGCCAGTACGCGACGGGCCAGCGGGAACCGAACACCACTTGCGATCCCACGTCGTCCTCCTTCGTCGTCATCGGGGGTGCGGCACGCGGTGGACTCCGCGGAACGCCCGCACCCGGGGCAGCGGCGGACC
>NZ_JAIUKC010000022.1:0-18344 GCF_020177435.1 Saccharopolyspora sp. 7B
CCCCAACCCATTTGGCGCCCCCCGGTGGGCCCCATTGGCGGCATGGGGGGGGGGGGGGGCCCGGGGGGGGGGGGGGGGGGCGGGGGCCCGCCGCTGATCCAGAATCTAGCTTAGAAATATTTCTTACGGCATCACTCGAATGGGTTCTGATCGATCTGGTAGACCTGGGGACCACGCAGCCGGAGTCAGCGGAGGAACGAGATGGCGCCCGCATCACCACTGGTCGCAGCCTGGGAACTGGGCGTGCGGCTCAAGGAAGCCCGCGAACAGGTGGACCTCACCGGCACCGAGGCCGCGGAGTCGATCGGCGTCACGCAGAACTACCTGAGCAACATCGAGCACGGGCGCCGCAAGATCGCCGAGGAGAAGCTGACGACCCTCATCGGGACCTACCTGCTCGACGCCGACGAGGCCGGTGAGCTGGTGGAACTGCGCAAGGCCTCGGACGGTCGCGGCTGGTGGTCCCGCTACAGCGGGCTGTTCGCCCCGGAACTCCTCCGCTACTTCGGGTTCGAGCACGGGGCGGAGGAAGTGCGCAGCTACGAGAGCGGTGCGATCTCCGGGCTGTTGCAGACCGAGGACTACGCCCGAGCGATCCACGCCGGTGACCGCGCCAACCTGCGCGGCTCGGAGATCGAGCGACGGGTCGAAGCCCGGATGCGTCGTCAACGGCGGATGAGCGGAGCGGATCCGCTGCGGGCCACGGTGGTCATGACCGAAGGCTCGTTGCGGCAGCAGGTGGGTGGAGTGGACGTCCTCGCGGAGCAGCTGGAACATCTGCTCGATCTGATCGATCGGTTCGCGGACACCTTGGAAGTCCGGATCATCCCGTTCACCGCCGGTAGCTACGGAGCTATGGGCGGATCTACGTTCCACCTGCTCACCTTCCCCAGCGCGAGGCTCGGCCGATTGGCGTGGCAGGAGACGGTGACCTCGCTCGGCTTGATCGACACCGAGGTCCGGGTGCACCAGTACTGCCTCTCGTTCGCCGAAGCACTGGAACGATCCGTGGATCGGACCGAATCCGAAGCGCTGATCGGGACGGTGCTCCAGTCGCTACGATGAGGATCATGCAGCGGTTCGCGGAATCCTCTTGGCGCAAGGCGAGCTATTCGACGAGTTCCCAAGGCTGCGTCGAGGTGGCGATGACGGCCTCGGTGGTCGGCGTGCGGGATACCAAGGACCGCGCCGGCGGCACCCTCGTCGTCCCCCGCGAGCACTGGCGCGCGTTCCTGCGGAGCATCACCACCTCCGCGTGACCCCATCGGGGGATTGAGCGGCGCGCGTGCGGGTAGCCGTGGTGCGGAAGTGCTTTGTCCGCACGAGGAACGGAGACGCGCACGATGTCGGACCCGCTGGACGCCGAGACGCCCTCGGCTGACGAGGTCGGCCCCGATCCCGCAGACCCGCAGGACCCGGCCGAGCTGCAATCCGCGGGCGATCTCGACGAGGACGAACTGGGCGTGGACCCCTTGGAAGAGGGTGTCGAACCGCCCGAGCACTGGTCGCGGGACGTCGTGGACCGGCCCACGCCCCGCGAGCAGCGGGAAGGCGAGACCATCGACGAACGGCTCGCCGAGGAACGCCCCGACCCGGACGACGAGGTGGGCAAACCGCTCGCCGAGACCCGCCTGCACGAGCTCGACGACACCGTCGACGAGCAGGCGGCGGAGGAGGTCGCCGACGGGGTCAGCGGCGAGCAGGTCGCCGAGCAGGCCGAGCGGTCCACCGGCACCGGCGCCGTCGTCGAAGGCGAGGAGGTCGAGGACACCGGCCTGTCCGCGGTGACCAACGAAGGTTCCGCGGCCCCCGCCCGCAACGCCTCCCCGGAGGAGAACGCCGAACGGGTGCAGGATGGCGGAGCCTGAGCAGGTCGCCGTCCCGGCCGCGCACGGCAGCGGTGCGCTCGCCGCGGACCTGGTGCTGCCGCAACCGGATTCACCGCTGGTGGTGTTCGCGCACGGCAGCGGCTCCTCGCGGCACAGCGAGCGCAACCGGTGGGTGGCGGCCCGGTTGCAGGAGGCCGGGCTCGGCACCCTGCTGCTGGACCTGCTCACCGACGACGAGTGCGAACGCGACGCGCACGGCGAGCAGCGGTTCAACATCCCGCTGCTCACCGTGCGCGTCCTCGGCGTGCTCGACTGGTGGCGCGGCCCGCTGAGCCTGTTCGGTGCCAGCACCGGTGCCGCCGCCGCCCTCGGAGCCGCCGCGCGCCGGCCGGACTCGGTGCGCGCGGTGGTGTCCCGCGGCGGGCGGCCCGACCTCACCACCGAACCGCTCGACCAGGTGCGCGCCCCCACCCTGCTGCTGGTCGGCGGCAGCGACCCGGAAGTCCTCGAACTCAACCGGCGCACCGCAGGCCACCTCTCCGCCGAGCACGAACTCCAGGTCGTCCCCGGCGCCACCCATCTCTTCGAAGAACCCGGTGCCCTCGCCGAAGTGGCCCGAGCCACCACCACCTGGTTCACCACCCACCCCTGACCCGAGGTGTGCGGCGGGTGGTGGGGGGTAGTCCGGGGTGGTGCCGGAACTGCCTGATGTGGAGGGGTTCCGCCGGGTCGCGGAGCGGGCGGCGGGGCTGGTCGTGCGGGACGTCGAGGTGCGCGACGCGCAGGTGCTGCGCGGGGTGCGGACCGGCGAGTTCCGGGACGCGCTGCGCGGGCAGCGGCTCGGCACGCCGTGGCGGCTCGGCAAGTGGCTCGCGCTCCCGCTGGGGGACGAGTTCCCGCAGGTGCTGCTGCACTTCGGCATGACCGGGCGACTGCTGCGGTGCGAACCCGGCGACGAGGTGCACCGGCACGACCGCGTGCTGCTGGACCTCGACGACGGGCAGCTGCGGTACCGGGACATGCGCAAGCTCACCGGGCTGCACCTCGCCCGCGACCGCGAGGACCTCGACGCGCTGCTCGGCGACCTCGGCCCCGATGCGCTCGCCGCCACCGCCGCCGACTACCGGCGGCAGCTCACCCGGCGTCGGCGCGGGCTCAAATCCGCGCTGATGGACCAGGAAGTGCTGTGCGGGCTGGGTAATCTCACCGTCGACGAGGCGCTGTGGCAGGCGCGGTTGCACCCCGCCCGCGGCACCGGCGACCTCGACCGGGGCGAACTGGACCGGCTCAGCCGCCGCGCGCACACGGTGCTGCGCGGGTCCGCGAAGGTCGGGCACGTGCCGGACCGGCCCAGCTGGCTCACCGGGCACCGCGACGAACCCGACCCGCACTGCCCGCGCTGCGGCACCGGACTCGCCCGCACCACCACCGCCGGTCGGACCACCTACCACTGCCCGCACTGCCAGCCCCGAGGGTGAACGCGCCGGGGCGAACTCATCGGACCGGGGTACCGGCCCCGCCGCGGCACCCGAACCCCATCAGGCCGGGTCGCCGAACCAGCGGGCGAGGGCCGCGCGCAGGGCGGCCCGATCCTCGCCCGCCCACGCGACGTGGCCGTCCGGGCGCAGCAGCAGCGCGGGCACGTCCAGCTCCTCGCTCACGTCGACGACGTGGTCGACCCGATCCGCCCAGCCGGCCGCGGAGAACTCGCCGGTCTGGTCCAGCAGCAGTCCGCGCCCGCCGTGCAGCAGCCGGTACAACCGGCCCCGCCCCAGCTCGACGTCGCGCAACCGCCGGCCCACCGACGGGTGCCCGCCCGCGGCTGCGCGTTCTCCTCGCCCCGCGGCGGAATCGCCGAAGTCGTAGCGGATGCCGATCGCCGTGACCTTCTCGATCAGGTACCGGTTCACCTCCTCGAACTCGATCAGGTCCGCGAGGACCTTCCGGACGGCTCGCGGGCCCGGCTCCGGCAGCAGCAGCTCCGTCTGCGCGCGGGACAGCTCCAGCACCTCGGCGGCCACTGGGCGCCGCTCCGCCTCGTAGCTGTCCAGCAAGCCCTCCGGAGCTCGGCCGCCCACCGCGGCCGCCAGCTTCCAACCCAGGTTGAACGCGTCCTGCAGGCCGGTGTTCATGCCCATCCCGCCCGTCGGCGGATGCACGTGCGCCGCATCGCCCGCCAGCAGCACCCGGCCGTCGCGGTACCGCTCGGCGAACCGCGTGCCGTCGCCGAAGCGGGACAGCGACCGCGGCGAGTGCGCCCCGAAATCGGTGCCCGCGACCGCGCGCAACCGCTCCCGCAGCTCGGCCATCGTCGGCGGCACCGACCGGTCCTCGGCCACGCCCGCCGCGGGCACGATCACCCGGTACAGGCCCTCGCCGCGGGGGATCGCGCCGAACCGGAACTCGGTCTTGCGGACCTCGGCGATCGTCGCCGCCAGCTCCTCCGGCGCGGCCGTCAGCTCGCACTCGGAGATCAACGTGTCCACCCGGGACGGTTCGCCGGGGAAGCCGATGCCGAGCAGCTTGCGCACGGTGCTGCGGCCGCCGTCGCAACCCACCAGGTAGCGCGCGCGGAGCTCCGCGCCGTCCGCGAGCTCGGCGGTGACGCCCGCCGCGTCCTGCCCCAGCCCCACCAGCTCGCGGCCGCGCCGGAAGTCCACGCCCACCTGCTCGGCGTGCTCGGCGAGCAGGCGTTCCGTCACGTCCTGCGGGATGGCCAGGACGTACGCGTGCGCCGTGTCCATGTCCTCCGGCCACCGCGTGCCGAGGCCCGCGAAGAACCCGCCCGCCATGACCCGGGTCCCGTGTTCGAGGAACGGCTCCAGCATCCCGCGCTGGTCCAGCACCTCAGCGCTGCGCGCGTGCAGGCCCAGGGCCCGAGCCTCCCGCACCGGCTCCGCGTGCCGCTCCAGCAGCACCGCGCGCACCCCGCGCAGCCGCAGCTCCGCCGCCAGCAACAAGCCCGCCGGACCCCCGCCGACCACGATGACGTCGATCATCGAAACCCCCGTCTTCCCAGTTGAGGGGCACAGTGTGCGGGGGCGCCGGGGTCTTGCCACAAGTCCCGGGGTGCGCTATACGTTGAAGCAGGCGGGGAGGACGACCCGCGTCAGCGGCGCACTCGCGCCACCAGTTCCGCCGGGCCCCGGTGCCGGAAGTTCCCGCGCCACGCCGCGGATTCCGCGGGAGCCGCCAGCGACAACTCCGGCCGCCGCGCCCGCAGTGCTCGCACCGCGCTCGCCGCGATCACCCTCGTCAACGCCGACGCCGGGCACGAGTGGATGCCGTGGCCCAGGCTCAGGTGCGGGTTCGGCGAGCGCTCCGGGCGGAACACCGCCGCGTCCGCGAACACCCGCTCGTCCCGGTTCGCCGACGCCAGCGACAGCAGCAGCGTGTCCCCGGCGCGCACCGGCACCCCGCCGATCTCCAGATCCGACAGCGGGTAGCGCGGCGCCGCCAGCAGCTGCGGCGGGTGGAACCGCAGCACCTCCTCCACGCCGGGATCGAGCAGCGTAAGTTCCGCGCCCAGCAGCCGCAGCACCGCCGAGGACACCGCGTGCACCATGATCTCGTACCAGACGAACAGCAGGTAGAACACCATGCTGGTGAGCTCGTCGTCGTCCAGGCGGCCACCGGCGCGGGCCGCCAGCAGCCCCGCCAGCAACGACTCCGCCGGGGGAGTCGACCCCAGCGCGCCGCCGATGATCCGGCGCATGTCCCGCATCGTGTCCCGCGCCCGCGGCTCCGCGCCGGGGGAGTGGCGCAGCAGCGAATCCGCCCAGCCGGTGAACTCCGCGCGCGCCTGCTCCGGCAGCGGCAGCAGCTCCGCGATCACCCGCACCGGCAGCGGGACCGCGAACTCCGCGACCAGGTCCACCTCGTCCGGCAGCGCCGCCGCCAGCCGCTCGGCGACCTCCCGCACCTGCGGCGCCAGCTCCCGCACCCGCTGCGCGGTGAAGCTCGGCGCGATCTGCCGCCGCAACCGGGTGTGCCGCGGCGGATCGCTGTTGAGCAGGTGCGCGTCCAGCTGCGGCGGCAGGTCGAACCCCGCGTAGTCCCCGCCGTGCGAGCGCGACCGGTCCAGCGCCAGCCGCTGATCGCCCAGCGCCGCCCGCACCTCCGCGTACCGGGTCACCAGCCACGCGCCCGGACCGTCCGGAGTGGACACCCGGTGCACCGGGCCGGCCGCGCGCAGCTCCGCCAGCGCCGCGAACGGATCGGGCGCGGTGAACGGATCGGTCACGGCGCCGGGCTCCGGTCCCCGTCCAGCTCCGCCAGCACCTCCCGCACCACCGGGTGCGGTTCCTGGAACGCCTTGCCGATCAGGCACGACCAGTGCGACTCCTCCGCCAAGTCGCGGTGCGGGTCCTGCTCCGGGAACCGCCACACCGCCGCCGCCGAACCGTCCATCCCGGACTCCTCGCGGATCATGTCGCTGCCCGAACCGGGGCGCCGCCCGGCCGCGTGCGCGCGCAACCCGGCCGCGATCCGGGCCGCCTCGACCGTCGCCGCCCGCTGCTCCCCGGTGAGGCCCGCGCGGTCCGCGTGCCGCTCCGCCACCGGCACCACCGCCGGGTCCAGGTAGGGCCGCAGCTCGCGCAGCAGGTCGTCGGTGGCGATCAGCCAGCGGTACTCCGCCGACTCCAGCCGCGTGTTGCGCACCAGCTCCGGATCCAGCGGCCGCAGCGCCTCCAGCAGCGGACGCAGGTAGCGGCGCGCCCGCCACCGCCGCAGCAACCGCGGCACCGACGGCAGCACGTAGCCCACCGCCATCACGCTCGCCCCGACCGTCGCGCTCAGCGGCGCCACCACCGTGCTCACCACGTCCAGGTCCGCGCCGAGCCAGGTCGCCGCCACCGCGACCACCTTCAGCACCGAGTAGCCCAGGCCGAACACCACGCCCACCGGCACCAGCGACACGCCCCACCGCAGCCACCGCTCCCGCGCGTGCGGCCGGATCCGCAGGCAGATCAGCGCGCTGCGCACCAGCCCCAGCGAGTACGCGCCCAGGTACACCGCCAGGAACAGCACCACGGCGGGCACGCCCGAGTAGTGCGCGTCGAAGTCCAGCACGTGCGGCTCGTCGTGCACCGGCGCCAGCGCGAACGCCCCCGCCATCACCAGCAGCGCCGCCACCGTGCCCAGCACCAGCACCCGGCCCGCGGGCTGCGCCTCCTCCCGCGGCCGCGCCAGGTTCACCGAGCACACCTGCAACGAGGCGGTGCACAGCACGATCGAGGAGTACACCGCCAGCGTCGACAGGTTCGGCACCCCCGACGCCGCACCGACCGCCAGGTACACCCCGGGGATCGCGAAGTTGAACCCGCACGCCACGAACAGCAGCGCCAGCGTGATCGCACCCAGCCGCGGATCCCGCGGATCGCGCAGGAAATCGCGCAGCTTCCACGCGAACGCGCTCAGCTGCAGCAGCAGCGCCAGCGGGTAGAGGACGGCGAACACCCGATCACCCGAGGGTCGACTGGAAGCGGCGCAGGATCTCCCGCGCCTCGTCGGGAACCTGCTGCGCCTGCGGCGATTCCCACGAGCTGATCCGGCGCATCGCCACCGACGCCATCATCTCCGCCGCGGCCTCCTCCTGCGCCGAGCAGCCGGTGCGGGTCAGCACCCGGTCCAGCACCTCCGGCGGCAGCTCGCCGAACAGGGAGCGCAGCGCCGGCGCCGGATCCGACAGCGGGCGGCCCACGTGGCCCCACAGCAGGTGCATCAGCTCATGCAACCAGATGTGCCAGCGGTGCCAGCGGGTGGTGCGCGCGTCCGCGATGATGATCACGCAGCCCTCCGGCAGCAGCGCCAGCCCGCTCGGTGCGCGCGGCGGCAGCTCCACGGCCGCGAAGTAGATGTCCCGGCCCAGGTGCTCCCGCGCCCGTTCCAGCAGCTGCTGGGCGGTGAACCGGCGCGGCAGGCCGAGCGCGTCCAGCCGCTTCCCGCTGCGTCGCCGCAGCAACCAGCGCGAACTCCGGTCCGGGCCCCCGTCCCACACCAGCAGCCTCACCGCTGCTCCGGCTGCTGGTCCGCGGCGCGCAGCGCCTTGAAACCGTGCAGCACCCCGAGGATCGCGTCCGCCACGTGCTGCCGGTCCTGCTCCGGGAACTGGTCGGTGAGCTGGCGCAGCGCGACCTCCTCGACGCCGTGGCTGCGCAGCTGCCCGGCCAGCCGCCACTGCGCCAGCAGCTCCGGTGCGATCGCCGGGTCGAAGAAGTCCAGGCCCACGCCGAAGAACTCGGCGAACGCGACCACCTCGGTGAGCCGCGGGACCGCGCGGCCGGTGCGCAGGTGCCACATGTGCGTGCCGGACATCCGCACGCCGCGCGCGGTCAGCAACCCCGCCATCCGCTCGCTGCCGTAGGGCTTCCCGGTCTCCGGGTCGGGCTGCGCCGCCAGCAGTTCGGTCAGCCGCTCGGCGAACACGTGCACGCTGATGGAGCTCCCCGAGACCTGGTCCTCGGGGACGTCGGTGGCGCCGGTGCCGGCGGAGTCGGATGGGTGGGGCACGTCTCGACTGTAAGGGGTCGCGATCTCCGCGACACCGCCGATGTCATGACGATCTCGTCCACACCGGTGGTCGATGGGAGTGGATCTGTCCACCGCTGTTGATATACGATGACGGAACCCTGGGGGGTCAGGGTGCGAGTCGGGGAGTGGAGGAGTCGGGTCGGGAACTGCGGCCCGACTTCTTCGAGCCGGTCCCGCACCGGCGAGCCACGCGCCTCCCGGCGGGACCGGCGTCGAGCAAGACCGCTCCGCCGATCGCTCCCGCCGTGTCCTACAGCACCTTGTACCCGTAGGTAACCGCCCGCTTTGGCATCATCGCCGCGTCGGTCGAGCGCGACCCGACGACGAAGTCGGACGGAAGGATCGGTGTGGTGACGGGAATCGAACGCGTAGGCGTGATGGGCTCCGGGCTCATGGGGGCGGGCATCGCCGAGGTCAGCGCCCGCAGCGGGCTGGACGTCGTCGTCTCGGAGGTCGGCGAGCAGGCCGCCGAAGCGGGCCGGGCCCGCATCACCAAGTCCCTGGACCGCGCCGTCGGCCGCGGCAAGCTCGCCGAAGCCGACCGGGACGCCGCACTCGGGCGCCTCCGGTTCACCACCGAGCTCGGCGAGCTCGCCGACCGCCAGCTGGTCATCGAGGCCATCGCGGAGAACGAGCAGCTCAAGACCGGGGTGTTCGCCGAACTCGACCGGGTGCTCACCGACCCGGACGCGATCCTCGCCTCCAACACCTCCTCCATCCCGATCGCCAAGCTCGCCGCCGCCACCTCGCGGCCCGCGCAGGTCATCGGGGTGCACTTCTTCAACCCGGTGCCGGTGCTCAAGCTCGTCGAGCTGGTGCCCTCCCTGGTGACCTCCGAGGAGACCGTGCGGCGCGCCGCCGAGTTCGCCACCGACGGGCTCGGCAAGCAGACCATCCGCGCCCAGGACCGCTCCGGGTTCGTGGTGAACGCACTGCTGGTGCCGTACTTGCTCTCCGCGGTCCGGATGTTCGAGAGCGGCGTGGCCGCGGCCGAGGACATCGACAACGGCATGGTGCTGGGCTGCGCCCACCCGATGGGGCCGCTGGCGCTGGCCGACCTGGTCGGCCTCGACACGCTCAAGGCCATCGCCGACTCGATGTACGACGAGTACAAGGAGCAGCTGTACGCCGCGCCGCCGCTGCTGCAGCGGATGGTGGACGCGGGCCACTACGGCAAGAAGTCCGGCCGCGGATTTTACGAGTACTCCTCCTGAGCGGTCGCCGCCGCCGAGGGGTGGGGTGGCGGAGCCTCAGCGGGATTCTCGCTGCGGGATCGTTCTCACCGGTGGCCGCCGCCACAGGAGAAAACGCCGTCCTCGCGAGAATCCCGCTGAGAACCCGCGGCGGTGCCGGTTGCGTGCGTGGTCGCCGTTCAGCGCTTCGCGCTGGCAAGAGGAACCAGCGGCTCTCGCCGGTCAGTTGATGGTGTTGCGGAGTGCTGCGACGGCGTGGTCGCGGTGGGCGTCGAGCAGGGCCACCAGGCGTTCGGCGTCGCCCGCGGTGGCCGCGCGCACGATCGCCTCGTGCTCGGCGCGGACCCGCTCCCGGTTCGCGCCCTCGTTGTAGTAGACCGCCCGGTAGGCGTCCGTCGCGTCCCACAGCGTGCGCACGATCCGCAGCAGTCGCGGCAGCCCGCACGGTTCCAGCAGCGCGAAGTGGAACCGCCGGTTCGCCGTGATCATGCCGACCAGGTCGCCCGCCTCGGCCGCGCGTTCCACGTCCCGCGCCGCCTCCTCGATCCGCTGCAGGTCCGCCTCCGCGAAGCGGCCGGCCGCGACCCCCGCCGCCTCCGATTCCAGCAGCGCGCGCAGCCGGTACACCTCCAGCAGGTCGTCCAGCGACAGCTCGGCGACCGCGTAGCCCCGGTGCGGCCGGTAGACCACCTGGCCTTCGGCCTCCAACGTCTTCAACGCCTCCCGCAGCGGGACGCGGCTGACGCCCAGCTCGTGGGCGATCGAGTCCTGCCGGATCGGTCTGCCCGGGGCCAGCGAGCCGGTGGTGATGGCCCGGCGCAGCGCGTCCAGCACGAACGCCTGCGTGGTCGGTGGCCGGTCGTTCCCGCCCAGGTCGTGCCAGCGCAGGTCGGGCGGCGTCGGCGGTCGCGGGTTCGGGTCTGCTGGCATCGGCTCCCGCCGGTCGCTCGTGCGCGGATGGTCCCCTGGCGCCGGGCACGCGATCACTCGTTCGAGAGGCGCGAACCGTGTTGACCCGGCATCCGATCACTGTATATTGGATCCAATCCGGGAAGAGCGCAAGGCGGCTCGCCGCGCGTCCCAGGTGCCGGACTCCGGTGTTCCGCGCGGACCGCGGGACGGGTCCGGCCGGGGCCGTCGTGCGGGGATTTCCGGATCGCTGCGCGGTTTTCCCCGGCCCGAACGGGCCTGGAACCGGAAGGGTGGGTCGGTGATGGGGCGGGCACTGCCGCTGGACGGCATCGTGGTGGCGGACTTCAGCCGGGTGCTGGCCGGTCCGTACGCGACCATGTCGCTGGCCGACCTCGGCGCCACCGTGATCAAGGTGGAACGGCCCGGCACCGGCGACGACACCCGCGGCTGGGGTCCACCGTGGACAGACCGCGGCTCCGCCTACTTCGAATCGGTCAACCGCAGCAAGCGCAGCGTGGTGCTCGACTTCGACGACGAGCAGGACCGGGACGCGGCCCGGGCGCTCGTGCGGCGCGCCGACGTGCTGGTGGAGAACTTCCGGCCCGGCGTGCTGGCGCGCTGCGGGCTCGATCCCGACGGCGCGCGCGAGCTCAACCCCGCGCTGATCTACGCCTCCGTCTCCGGCTTCGGCAGCGGGCCCGGCGCCGACCTGCCCGGCTACGACTTCGTGGTGCAGGCCGTCGGCGGGCTGATGAGCATCACCGGCGCACCGGACGGGCCGCCGACCAAGGTCGGGGTCGCCGTCGTCGACGTGCTCACCGGCAAGGACCTCGCGCTCGGCATCCTCGCCGCGCTGCGGCAGCGGGACGCCACCGGGCTGGGGCAGCACGTCGAGGTCAACCTGCTCTCCAGCCTGCTCGCCGCCCTGGTCAACCAGATGAGCGGCCTGCTCACCACCGGCATCGCGCCCGAGCGGATGGGCAACCGGCACCCCAGCATCGCCCCCTACGAGACGCTGCGCTGCGAGGACGGGCTGCTCGCCGTGGCCGTCGGCAACGACGCGCAGTTCCGCCGGTTCACCGAGGCGCTCGGCCTGATCGGGATGGCCGACGACCCGAGGTTCGCCGCGAACGCCGAACGCGTCGCGAACCGGGCGGAACTGGTGCGGCGCCTGGAGAACGTGCTCGGCGCCCGGCGGGCCGGCGACTGGCAGGACCGGCTGCACCGGGCCGGCATCGCCTGCGGCCAGGTCAACGACCTCTCGCACGCGGTGCACTACGCCGAATCGCTCGGTCTGCGGCCGGTGGTCGACCCCGGCGACGGGGGCGTGGCCCAGGCCCGGATGCCGATCGAGTTCTCCGACCTCGACGTCGCCGACCCGCTCGCCCCGCCGCAGCTCGGCGAACACACCGACGAGGTGCGCGGCTGGCTCGCCGCGGACCCGAGCCCGTTGCCACCGCTGTCCGACGACCCAGCCCGAGGAGGCCACCGATGAGCGCCAAACCCGACTTCGATCCCCGCGATCCGCTGGGCATCGACGCCGAGCTGACCACCGAGCAGCTCGCGCTGCGCGACAGCGTGCGGGCCTTGTGCCGGGACCTGGTGCGGCCGCACGTCGCGGACTGGTTCGAACGCGGCGAGTTCCCGCAGGCGCGCGAACTCGCCCGCGAGCTGGGCAAGCTCGGCGTGCTCGGCATGCACCTGGAGGGCTACGGGTGCGCGGGCGCCTCCGCCGTCGACTACGGCGTGGCGTGCGAGGAGCTGGAGGCCGCCGACTCCGGGCTGCGCTCGCTGGTGTCGGTGCAGGGCTCGCTCGCGATGTACGGCATCTGGCGCTGGGGCTCCGAGGAGCACAAGCAGCAGTGGCTGCCGAAGATGGCCGCGGGCGAGGCCATCGGCTGCTTCGGGCTCACCGAACCCGACCACGGCTCGGACCCGGCGTCGATGACCACCCGAGCCCGGCGGGACGGTTCGGACTGGGTCCTCGACGGCCGCAAGATGTGGATCACCAACGGCAGCATCGCCGACGTCGCCGTGGTGTGGGCGCAGACCGAGGAGGGCGTGCGCGGCTTCGTCGTCCCCACCGATACCCCGGGATTCGCCGCACCGGAGCTGAAGAAGAAGCTGTCGCTGCGCGCCTCGGTGACCAGCGAGCTGGTGCTCGACGAGGTGCGCCTGCCGGATTCCGCGGCACTGCCCGGAGCCGTGGGCCTGCGCGGGCCGTTGAGCTGCCTGAACGAAGCCCGCTACGGCATCGTCTGGGGCGCCACCGGCGCGGCTCGCGACTGCCTGGAGACCGCGCTGGACTACGCGCGCGGCCGGGAGCAGTTCGGCAAGCCCATCGCCGGGTTCCAGCTCACCCAGCAGAAGCTCGCCGACATGGCGGTGCGGGTGCAGAACGCGCGGCTGCTCGCGCTGCACCTCGGCAAGCGCAAGGACGCCGGAACCCTGCTGCCGCAGCAGGTCAGCTTCGGCAAGCTCGACAACGTGCGCGGCGCGCTGGAGGTCGCCCGTTCCGCGCGCACCGTGCTCGGCGCCAACGGGATCTCCCTGGAGTACCCGGTGATCCGGCACATGACGAACCTGGAATCGGTGCTCACCTACGAGGGAACCGGCGAGATGCACGCCCTGACCATCGGCCAAGCGCTCACCGGGAGCAACGCGTTCCGGTAGTGGCGTCCCGGCCGGTCGTGACGGGTGATCAGGACCGGCCGGGGATCAGCCAGGCCGGCTCACCAGATGGTGAAGCCGCCGTCGGCGACGACGTTGCTGCCGGTGACGAAGCTGCTGGCCTCGGACGCGAGGAACACCGCGACCGGGCCCAGCTCCTCCGGACGACCGGCGCGGCCCATCGGGGTCTGCTCCATCCAGCCGTTGAACCACTCCGGCTGGGTGTTCTGCACGCCCAGCAGCAGGTCGGTCCCGGTGTAGCCCGGCGAGATCGAGTTGACCCGGACGCCGCGGCGAGCCCACTCACCGGCGAGCGACTTGGTCAGCATGATGACGCCGGCCTTGGACGCGTTGTACGAGACCTGCGGCTGCGGGTGGTTCGAGATCATGCCCGACATCGAGGCGATGTTGATGATCGAGCCGGCCCCCTGGGCGAGCATCTGCTTGCCGACCTCGCGGGAGCAGTAGAACACCCCGTCCAGGTTCAACCCGACGACGCGGCGCCAGGACTCGTCGCTCATCTCCTCGGCGGGCTCGTTGCGCACCATGCCCGCGTTGTGCACGGACACGTCGATGCGACCGTGGTCGGCCACGATCCGGGCCACCCCGTCGGCCACCGCGGCCGAGTCCGTCACGTCGAGCGGGAGGAAATCGCCCTCGACCTGCTCGGCGGCCGCCTTGCCGGTCTCCGGGTTGATCTCGCCGATCACCACGTGGGCTCCCGCCGACCGCAGCGCCTTCGCGATCTCCAGACCGATTCCCTGCCCGGCACCGGTCACCAGCGCCACTTTGTCCTGGAGGGAGAAAACCTCGGTACCCAACTTGTCACCTTCCCGAAAAACCGACCTGACGGGTGCAGCCTTGCACACGTTCGCGCCCGGTCGGCGAACCCCGCCGCAGATATCAAACAAGCGCCGAGTTCGTGAGAAATTGCGACGTGCGCGCCGCCGGGAGGACCGCGGAACGGACGTTCGCACTGATCATCGGCCCGGCGCCATCCCGGACCCGAGAATTCCCCCGCACCACCCGGAAATCGCGGAAGACCGGAGCAGTGCGAGCGGAACACCGGAGCAGCGGTGCCGCGCGGCAGAAGTGGAGGGGGCAGCCCGTCAGGTCAACGGCGGCGGGAGCACGGTGTGCGTCCAGTCGCTCGCCTGCTCGTAGGCGTGACCGAGTTGCAGCAGCGGCCACTCGCCGTGCCCGGGGCCGATCAGCTGCACCCCGGTCGGCAATCCCGCGTCGTTGAACCCGGCGGGCAGGTTCAGCACCGGATGCCCGGACAAGGTCCACGGCGCCGACACCTCCATCCACCGGTGGTAGGTGTCCATCGCGGTGCCGTCGATCTCCGCGGGCCAGCGCAGATCCGCGTCGAACGGGAACACCTGGGTGCTGGGCGCGAGCAGGAAGTCGAAGCGGTCGAACAGGTCCGACACGGACTCGCGCCACGCGTCCCGGCCGGCGCGCGCCGCAGCGATGTCGCGCACCCCCAGCTCCAGGTAACCGTCCACCTCGTACTGCGCCTCCGGTTTCATCCGGGCGCGGGCGGTGGGGGAGCGGTGCACCTCGTGCAGCGACTCGCCGAGCATCCACCGCCGCCACAGCAGGAACGTCTCCCACGCCTGCTCGACGGGCAGCCGTGGCGCCGGTTCCACCACGCAGCCCAGCCGCTCGAACAGCCGTGCCGCGTCCGCGCACAGCTCCAGCACGCCCGGCTCCGTCGGCAGGTAGCCGTCGAAGTCGCCCACCCAGCCGATGCGCAGGCCCGCGACGTCGCGGCGCGGGGATCCGGTGAACAGCGCCGGGTCCTGCGGCAGGCTCAACGGCGCCCGCTCGTCCGGACCGGCCATCGTGGACAGCAGCATCGCCAGGTCCCGGATGGTGCGCGCCATCGGCCCCACCACGGACGGTTCGCCGAGGAACCCGGGCGTGGGCACCCGGCCGAACCCGGGCCGCAGCGACAGCACGTTGCAGAACGCGGCGGGCGTCCGCAGCGAACCCATGAAGTCGCTGCCGTCGGCGACCGGCAGCATCCGCATCGCCAGCGCCGCCGCGGCGCCGCCGCTGCTGCCCCCGGCGGTGCGGGACAGGTCGTACGGGTTGGTGGTGGTGCCGAACAGCGAGTTGAAGGTGTGCGAGCCGAGCCCGAACTCGGGGACGTTCGTCTTGCCCACGACGATCGCGCCGGCCTCCTTCATCCGGCGCACGAACAGCGCGTCCGCCGTGGCGGGTTCCTGCCGCTGGAAGCCCTGCGTGGTGGGGAAGCCGGCCGCGTCGCTGAGGTCCTTCACCGCGATCGGGAACCCGTGCATCCACCCGGCGCACTCGCCGCGGTCCAGCTCGGCGTCCCGGGCGCGGGCCTGCGCGAGCACGTCCTCCTCGTCGGCGCGGGAGACGATGGCGTTGACCAGCGGGTTGAACCGGTCGATCTGGGTGAGGAACGCTTCGGCGACCTGCACGCAGCTCAGCTCGCGCTGCCGGATCGACCAGGACAGCTCGACCGCGTCGAGCCGCACGGGCTCGGGCACGTTCGCCGACGGGATTCCGCTCAACTCGGCGCCCACCCGGCCCGCCTCCAGTCCGCGTCCACACGTGGCCGTCGATGGCCACCTGATCGACCGTGGCGGGTGGCGGGCGCGACGTCAAGACGGCGGACGAGCGCATTCGCGTGGCGCGCCGGAGGGATGCGTCACGTTAGCGTTGCTAAACGGTTCCGCGGTTCACACGCTGGTGGCGGGCTTGCCCGCCGGTGGCGGCCGACGAACGGAGGAGGACCGATGGCGGCAGCGGTGGTCGGTGGCGGTCCCCCGCAGGTACGCCAGGTCGGGCCCGTCCGGGTGCTCAGCTCGGTCGCGGCGGTCGTCACCGTCGGTGTGTTCCCGGTGTTCCTCGTCGGCGGGCTCGGCGTCCAGCTGCAGCGGGAACTCGGGTTCGGCGCCGCGCTGCTGGGCGGTTCGGCCGCCGCGTTCTTCGCCGTCGCGGCCCTCGCCTCCCGCTTCATGGGCTGGGTGGTGGAGCGCATCGGCTCCCGGCTGGGCATGCGCCTGGGCGCCGCGGGCAGCGCGGTGTGCCTGCTGGGCATCGCGACGGTGCGCGACGCGGGCTGGCTCCTGGTGCTGCTGTGCCTGTCCGGGCTGCCGAATTCGCTGGCGCAGCCCGCGGCGAACCTGCTGATCACCCAGGGCGTGCCCGCGCACCGGCGCGGCACGGGGTTCGGCGTGAAGCAGTCCTCGATCCCGCTCGCCACGCTGCTCGCCGGGGCGGCGGTGCCCGCGATCGCGCTGACCATCGGCTGGCGCTGGGTGTTCGTGTTCGCCGGGATCGCCGGGCTGCTGGCCGCGGCGTTCGTGCCCTCGCTGCCGCAGGCGAAGCGCTCCACCCGTCCCGCGGCGGCCGGATCGGGCGGGGAATCCCGGTTCGTGGCGCTGCTGCTGATCGCCATCGCCGGCGGGCTCGGTTCGGCCGCCGCCAACGCGCAGGGCGCGTTCGTGACCACCACCGCCGTGGACGTCGGGTTCAGCCCGTCGGCCGCGGGACTGGTGCTGTCGCTGGCGTCGGCGGCCGGGCTGACGATCCGGCTGCTGGCCGGGGTGGTCGCCGACCGCTGGGAGGTGAACCTGCTGCGGGTGATCACGATCATGCTGGTCGTCGGCTCGCTCGGGTACGCGCTGATGGCGGCGGGGTCGACGACGTTGTTCCTGATCGGCGTGTCCATCGGGTTCGGCGCGGGCTGGGCGTGGCCGGGGCTGCTGAACTTCTCCGTCGCCAAGATCGCTCCGGATCGGGTGGCGAGCGCGACGTCGTTCACCCAGACCGGCATCTACTTCGGCGGCAGCGCGGGACCGCTGCTGTTCGGGCTCCTCGGCGAGCACGCCGGTCTCGCCACGGCGTGGCTCGCCGCGGGGGCGGCCGCGATCACCGCCGGAATCCTGCTCCTCTTCGTCCGCCCCGCATCCAGGTGAACGGCCCACCCACCCGATGGACGTGGGCCGAGGGCCCACTCACCCGGAGGCGTCGCCTTGGGGCCGGGGGTGCTTGTTCGATCAGGGTTTGCGGGCGAGGCCGCCGTGGAGGATGCGGTAGCGGGGGTGGCGGTGCGGCGGCTGGTCCGGTTCCGGCCGCCAGTCGCCGATGTAGCAGGTGCCGGGCGGCTGCCGTGCGAACGCGCCGAAGCACTCGGTGATCCACTCGGCGGGGCGCGCCACCACCGGGTCCGCGGTCTCCTCGTAGAACGCCGCCAGCAGGTTCATCGGCTCGGGCTCCTCGCTGGCGCACAGGTGGGAGAGCACGAGCGCGCTGCCGGGCACCACCGCGTCCTGGTAGGCGCGCACCAGCCGCATCGGATCGTCGTCGTCTTCCACGAAGTGCAGCACCGCCGACATCACCAGCGCGACCGGCTCGGAGAAGTCGATCAGGTTCGCGACGTCGCGGGAGCCGAGGACCGCGTCGGGTTCGCGGATGTCGGCGTGGATGATCGCGGCGCGCGGTTCGGCGTCGAGCAGCGGCCTGCTGTGCGCGACGGTGAGCGGCTCGTTGTCCACGTACAGCACGCTGAACCGGCGGGTGCGGCGGGCGGCGACCTCGTGCACGTGCCCGATGGTCGGTATCCCGGAGCCGAGTTCGAGGAACTGCCGCACGCCGCGCGCCAGCAGGTGCTCCACGGTGCGCCGCAGGAACGCCCGGTTGTCCCGGAACACCCCGGCGACGCCGGGCATCGCACTCTGCAGCCGCTCGGCGAATTCGCGTTCCACGCCGAAGTTGTGGCCACCGCCGAGGAACGCGTCGTAGATCCTCGCCGCGCAAGGCCGGTCGATGTCCATCTCCCTGGACAACAGGCGTTGCGCGTCGACCATGATGTGCTCCTCGTTCCTCCGTCGGCGACACCGTACAGTAGTCGTTGGTTCACACACCGTGTCGAAGCGGGGCGGGTCCGAGCGGGGCCCTCACAGACGGAACCGCAGTCGAGCACCCGGTGGCTACGGCCGATCGGGGGGTATGGTCGTGATCGTCCGGGGATGCCGGTATGCGCATGTCCGGCCCTGTTCTTGAGAGCGCCCGCGGCCGCGCGACTGCGGCTGTTCGGGCGGCGGAAAACCCACTCCTGGAGGTGTACGTGTCCGAGGTTCGCGCCGTCGTGGCGACCGGCAAGGGAGCGCCGGTCGAGGTCGTCGACATCATCGTCCCCGATCCGGGTCCGGGTGAGGCGGTG
>NZ_JAIUKC010000023.1:0-6217 GCF_020177435.1 Saccharopolyspora sp. 7B
CGGCGGGGGCGGGGACGGGCTCGGGCCGCGGGGCCGGCCGGGCGGACACGAGCGCCGCGCCGAGCGGGACGGTGTACTTCGGGTGCAGCGTCACCCGCAGCGGCTTCCCGAACTCCTGCGCCACGAGCTGCGAGATCAGCGGGACCCGCGACGAGCCGCCCGCGAGCAGCACCGCCGAGAGGTCCTCGGTGCGCAGCCCGGCGGAGGCGGTGGTGCGGTGCAGCGCCTCGATGGTCAGCCGCACCGACGGCGTGATCATCTCATTGAACTCCAGGCGGGTGATGGTGATCTCCCGGGTCCCGGCGGGCAGCGGGAGGCTCAGCCGCACGTCGGGTTCGGTGGAGAGCTCCTCCTTGGCGCGCACGCACGCCGCCTGGACGGCCGCGATCGCCGCCGCGGATTCCGGGTCGGCCGGGTCGAGCGCGCCCACCGCCCCGTCCAGCCGCTGGTCCACGTGCGCGAACAGCGCCTCGTCGAAATCGATGCCGCCGAGGTGCTCGATCCCCTCCGGGGTGCCGAGGATCTCCACCTCCCCGCCGCGCATCCGCAGCACGGTGGAGTCGAAGGTGCCGCCGCCGAGGTCGTAGACGGCGATGATCTCGCCGTCGCCGAGCCGCCGTTCGCTGGAGTAGTGCGTCGCCGCGGCCTCCGGCTCGGTGATCAGCCGGAAGTCCGGGACGCGCGCCAGCCGGGGCACCTCGGTGAAGTGCTCGCGCCGGTACGGCCCCCAGATCGCCGGGTAGGTCAGCACCACCGAGTCCGGCGGCTCGCCGGAGATCCGGGTGACGGTGGCCAGCACGTCCCGCAGCTGCGCCGCCATCAGCGCCGCGGGGGAGTAGGTCGACCCGCCGAGCACCAGCGGCGTCGGATCACCCAGGCGGCGCTTGAAGTTCCGGCTGGTCGAGGCGGGGTCGCCCGCGGAGTCCGCCGCCGCTTCGCCGGTGAGCAGGATGCCGCCGTCGCCGCGCCGCGCCACCGAGGGCACGATCACCGCGGGGGACATCGGCACCATGCGGGTGCCGTCGGGTCCGCTGATCGCGGCCGAGGTGAAGGACGTTCCGAGATCGATCCCCACGCCGTACCGCACGCGCGCCCCCCTGAGTTCGGTGAAAGTGAAGAACGATCACAACTCGAGCGCGGGCAAGTCTATGCGCGGGTGCGGTATGCGCCCTACCTCCACAAGGGGGCAACCGGTGTCAGCCCGCGAGGGAGTCGCGCCAGAACAGCTCGGTGAGCCGGTCGGCGATCCGCTGCATGTGCTGCAGCGCCTCGGGGATCCGGGCCCGGCCGAAGCGGCTGCGCGGCCCGTTGAGGGTGAGGATCGCCACCAGCGTTCCCGCGCTGTCCCGGATGGGGCGCGACAGCGAGAGCAGTTCGTGCTCCAGCTCGTTGTCGATGATGGCGAAGCCCTGCTCCCGCACCTGCTCCAGTTCCTTGATCAGCGCGGTGCGGTCGGTGATGGTGTCCGGGGTGAAGGCTTCGAGCTTCTCGGGCAGCATCGCGCGCAGCTTCTCGGCGGGCAGGTCGGCCAGCAGCACCTTGCCGGTGGAGCTGGCGTGCACCGGGTAGTGCTGCCCGACGAGGTTGCTGGTGAGCACGCCCACGACGTGCGATCCGGCGGCTTCGGCGACCAGGTCGAGCCCGTCCTGCGCGTTCGGGATGGACAGCGTGACGGTCTCGTTGAACGAGTCGGCCAGTTCGTCCAGCAGCGGCTGGGCATGCGCGACCAGGCCCGCGTACGGGTCGGCGGAGCGGCCGAGCCGGGCGAGTTCCCAGCCGAGGACGTAGTGGGTGTCGATCCGGTCCACGAGCCCGCCCTGTTCGAGGCTGTAGAGCAGCCGGAACGCGGTGGGCCTGCTGAGCCCGGCGGCCTTCGCGAGGGTGGTGACGGTGGCGCCGTTGCGCGGCTGGGCGGCGATCTCGCGGAGCAGGCGCACGGCCTTGGTCACCGATTTGTTGACCATGCCGGTCTGTTCGGGCGTGTCGTCGTCGCCCATACCGCTTCCGCCTCCCGCTCCGGCCCGTTCCCGGGCCGCGCGGCCCGAGCCGTGCGGCCACCCTAACAGCCGCGTTCACTTCGTGGACGCGGTGGCGTGGTGGGGGTGTCCCTCCTGGTGGGCCCGGGGGAGGGCGCGGCCGGGCGCGCGGCGACCGGTACGGTCCGGCGCGGCGTTCCGGGCACGGGGGCGAGGCACGACGAGGTGCCGCGGCTGTCGGTGTTCGGCTCGGCACCCTCCGTGGTCGCATGGTGGACGTCGTGTCCGGTTCCGGTGTCGGCTCGTTCGGTTCGCCGACCTGGGCGGAATCCGGAGATGTGCGGTGGATCCTTGACTCCGCCGCCGATTTCCCGAAGGATTCTCGGCCGTTGTGTTCACATGGTGAACGCGCTAGGGGCTGGTCGGTGCCGCGCGTTCATCCCCGACCGTGCGGCCCGCCGCCGCACCTCCGCGCACCCGCCGCCGCGCACCGACCGCGCTCGCGGGTGCTCCACCAGGAAGGAAACGCACTGGTGACCACCACCGCAGTCGCCGCCACCCGCACGCCGGAGGAGCGGAAGCGGTTCCTGATCCGGCTGACCCTCGTCGTCGCGGGCGGCATGTTCATCGACGGGTACGTGCTCGGCATCGTCGGGACCGTGATCGGCGCCATCACCACCGACCTGCACATGTCGGTCTACGGCGAAGGCCTGATCGGCGCCGCCGCGCTGATCGGCATCTTCGCGGGCGGGCCGCTGGGCGGCTGGCTCGCCGACCGGTTCGGGCGCAAACCCATGTTCACCCTCGACCTGGCGCTGTTCGTGGTGGGTTCGGTACTGCAGTTCTTCGTCGACTCCAGCTGGCAGCTGTTCCTCGTTCGGCTGCTGATGGGCGTCGCGATCGGCGCCGAGTACTCGATCAGCTGGCCGCTGATGACGGAGTTCGCCCCGGCGCGGCTGCGCGGCCGGTGCCTGTCGTTCGCCGAAGTGGCCTGGTACATCGGGTTCGTCGGCGCCTTCATCGTCGGCTTCGCGCTCACCGCGGTCGACGCGGACTGGCGGCTCGTGCTCGGCACCAGCACCGTGCCCGCCGTGATCCTGTTCTTCGGCAGGCTCGGCGTGCCCGAATCGCCGCGGTGGCTGATGAGCAAGGGGCGCACCGAGGAGGCCGAGCGGATCGCCGCCACCTGGATCGCCGACCGCGCCGACCGCGCGGACATCTTCGAGGAGCAGCAGCGGCCCGGCCGGTTCGGCATGCTGTTCTCCCGCGAGCACTGGCGCTCCACCACGTTCATCTCGGTGTTCTGGTTCTGCACCGTCACCCCGTACTTCGCCATCGCCACCTTCTCCGCGAGCGTGCTCGCCCGCTACGGGCTCGGCGAGGACGGCCTGGTCGGCGCGATCGGCGTCAACGGGGTGGCGCTGGCCGGTGTCGTGGTCGCCTGCCTGCTCATCGAGCGGGTCGGGCGCCGGATGCTGACCATCCCGCAGCAGTGGGTGTGCGCGGTGGTGCTGGTGGTCATCGCGCTGTGGTCCTCGGCGCCGCCGGTGCTGGTGCTGGCGTGCTTCCTGGTGTTCGCCTTCGCCAACGCGATGTGCACCGGGTTGACCGGCGTCTACCCGGGCGAGGTGCTGCCGACCGAGCTGCGCGGCCTCGGCACCGGGTTCGCCACCGCGGTCAGCCGGGTCGGCGCCGCGATCGGCACCTTCCTGTTCCCGTGGTCGATGCAGGACCTCGGGCCCGCCACCACGATGCTCGTGGCGGCCGGGATCTGCGTGGTCGGTGCCGTCGTCTCGCAGGTGCTGGCGCCGGAGACGACCGGGCGCGCGTTGACCGGGATCTCCACCGCGGACGAGGACTAGCGCGCGCGGCGGGGTTCCGGGTGCGCCCCGGAACCCCGCCGTCACCTGCGCGGAGGTCACTCGGTGATCTCGAACTCGACCGTCCCCCAGCCGGTGAACTCACCGGCCCAGTGCCCGGCCCGGTCCACCGGCACCGCTTCCAGGCAGCTGCCCGGCAGCACGACCTGCCCGGCCTCGAACCCGATGCCGTAGTCGGCGAGCCGGTTGCACAGCCACGCCGTCGCGGCCAGCGGGTTGCCGAGGATGTTGCGGGTGTTGCCCGCCATCACCTCCCGGCCGTCGAGCCGCAGTGCGCCCCTGGTGTCGCTCAGCCGCAGCTCGGTGAGCCGCCGCGGCGTCCCGCCGAGCAGCACCGCCCCGGTGGAACCGTTGTCCGCCACGGTGTCCGGCAGCGAGATCGCCCAGTCCTGCACCCGGGAGTCGATGATCTCGATGGCCGGCATCGCGCAGTCCACGGCACCGATCACGTCGGCGACCGTCACGTTCGGCCCGCGCAGCGGTGTCGCCAGCAGGAACGCCGGTTCCAACTCGACGAACGGGGCGATGAACCGGTCCCGCGCGATCGGCACGCCCTCGGGTTCGAAGCCGCTCGCCAGCAGGTACCCGTAGTCGGGCCGGTCCAGCCCGAACGCGGCCTGCATGGCCTTGGCGATGTTGCCGAGCTTGTAGCCGACGATCCGGTCGCCGCCCGCGACGGCCAGCTCGGCGTTGTGCCGCTGCACCGCGAAGGCGGAGTCGGCGTCCAGCTCCGGCCACTTGGTGGTCGGCGCGGGCACCGGCGTCCGGTTGGCGCGCGCGTCGCGCAGCAGCGTGGCGACGTCGCGGATGTCCTGGTCCTGCACGGGAAGCCTCCTCCGGTGGTCAGATCGCGGCGGCGAGCTGGGTGCGGCCGGTCTTGCGGGCCGGGTGGTCGGCGGGCAGGCGGACGGTGCCGGGGCCGTGGAGCTTCTCGCGCAGGGTGCGGCCCTCGTACTCGGTCCACATCACCTCGCGGCGCTGCAGCTCGGGCACGACGAGTTCGGCGAAGTCCGCGATGTCCCGGTACTTCACGGCGTGGCCGAGGTTGAAGCCGTCGATGTCGGCCTCGTCGATCCAGCTCTGCAGCTCGTCGGCGACGGTCTGCGGGGAGCCGACGATGGTGGGTCCGCTGCCGCCGATGCCGATGAACTCGGCGATGTCGCGCGGCGTCCACTCCTTGTCCGGGTCCAGCTTCGAGAACAGGTCGACCATGGTCTGCCCGGCGTCGGTCTTGACGTGGCGCAGCGGCACGTCCGGGTCGAAGCGGGACATGTCCAGCGCGGTCCAGCCGCTGTAGCGGGCCATCGCGCCGGCGTAGCTGACCAGCTTGCGGTACTCCTCGTGCTTGGCGTGCGCCTGCTCGTCGGTGGGGGCGACGACGACGTTGAGCATCTGCAGCACCCGCAGCGATCGGGGGTCCCGGCCGAACGCGGCGGCCTCGGCGCGCAGCGCGTCGACCTGGCGCCGCAGCGAGGTCTTGGACAGCGAGTTCACGAACACGCCCTCGGCGTGCGCGGCCGCCAGCGCGCGGCCCTTCGAGGACCCGCCCGCCTGGAACAGCACCGGGGTGCGCTGCGGGGACGGCTCGCACAGCGCGAAACCGGGCACGGTGAAGTACTTGCCGCGGTGGTCGATGTCGTGCACCCGCGACGGGTCGGCCCACATCCCGCGCTCGGCGTCGCGGACCACGGCGCCGTCCTCCCAGGAGTCCTCCCACAGCTTGTAGCAGACCTCCAGGTGCTCGGCCGCCACGTCGTAGCGCTCGTCGTGCGGGGTGAGCAGCCCGTTGCCGAGGTTGCGCGCGGCGCTGCCCGCGTAGGAGGTCACCAGGTTCCAGCCGATGCGCCCGTCGGTGAGGTGGTCGAGGGTCGCGAACTTCCGGGCCAGCGCGTACGGGTGCTCGTAGGTGGTGGAGCCGGTGAGCCCGAACCCGAGGTGCTCGGTGGCGGCGGCCATCGCCGAGATCACCAGCGACGGGTCGTTCGCCGGCAGCTGCGCGGCGTCGGCGAGCGCGCCGGCGGCGCTGCCCTCGTAGATGTCGTGGTACCCGGCGTTGTCGGCGAAGAATACGCCGTCGAAGCGGGCCTCCTCCAGCATCTTCGCGTACTCGGTCCAGTAGCGGACGTCCTTGTAGCGCGAGCCCTGGTCCTCGGGGTGCCGCCAGAGCCCCGCGGACAGGTGCGCCGGGCCTTGGAAGTCGAAGGCGAACAGTCGAATGCGGCGAGACATCATCGGCTCCAGTTCGGTAGCGGGGCGTGCCGGGGACCCGCGCGGGGGGGGGGGGGCCCCCCCCCCCCCCCCCCCGGGGGGGGGGGGGGGGGGGGGCGGCGGGCGCGCGGGCCGCCCGCGCCCGCGCGGGCA
>NZ_JAIUKC010000024.1:0-12400 GCF_020177435.1 Saccharopolyspora sp. 7B
GGGCCCCCCCCCCCCCCCGGCGACCCGGGGGCCGGGCCCGGCCACTCCCACTCCGCCCCCGCGCCCC
Organism: Saccharopolyspora sp. 7B; assembly: GCF_020177435.1. Taxonomy (NCBI): domain Bacteria; kingdom Bacillati; phylum Actinomycetota; class Actinomycetes; order Pseudonocardiales; family Pseudonocardiaceae; genus Saccharopolyspora; species Saccharopolyspora sp. 7B. The sequence continues at coordinate 68 of NZ_JAIUKC010000024.1, forward strand.
CGCCACCACACCGGCGGCCCGGGGGCGGGGGGGGGGGGGGCGGGGGCCGGGGGGGGGGGGGCGCGCCCCCCCCCGCCCCGGGAAGTGCGTGCTGCGGTGCGGGAATCCGGCTGCCGAAGGCCGCGGCGCCGGGAACGTGCGATCAGGCGTGCAGGGGCTCGCGGTAGCCGCCGAGCCTGCCGCGGTGGAACACCAGCGGATCACCGCTGCCGGTGGCCATGCCGCGGACCTCGCCGATCACGATGAGGTGGTCGCCGCCTTCGAGCTCCTGCACGGTCCGGCAGTCGATCCAGGCGTGCGCGCCGATGATCTGCGGGCAGCCGTCGGCCGACTCGTGCCAGTCGACCTCGGCGAACTTGTCCTCCTGCTTGCCGGACATCGCGCGGCACACCGCGTCCTGCCCGTCGGTGAGCACGCTGGCGCTGAAGAAGCCGCTCGGGCGGATCTTCGGCCAGCTGCGGGAGCTGGTGGCGACGCTGAAGCACACCAGCGGCGGGTCCAGCGAGAGGGACTGGAAGGTGCCGACCACGAGCCCGGCGGGCGTGCCGCGTTCGTGGTCGCGCCCGGCCACGACGACGACGCCGGTGGGCAGATGTCCCATCACGTCGCGGAACTGGCGCGGCTCGATGATCGAAGTCGACGTTGTCATGGTGGTGCCTCCTCGTCCGGTTCTGGTCAGGGGTGCGTCAGCGCAGGTCGCCGCTGATCTCACGTGCCACGCGAAGGCCGCTCTCGACGGCCCCGTCGATGAAGCCCGCCCACAGCGAGGCGACGTCGCCGCCCGCGAAGTGGAGGACGCCCTCGGGGCGCCGCTGGGCTTCGAAGTACTGGGTGAGCTGGTTCGGCCGCTGCATCAGCCAGGTCTCCCTGGAATGCGGGTCGGCCATCCAGTCGTGCCCGGAGACTTCGAGCACTTCGAGGTCGTCGCGCCACGCGCGCAGCGCGGCGCGCACGGCGTCGATGTCGTTCGGGGAGATGCGCTCCGAGTCGGCGCCGAAGGCCACCAGCACCGCGTCCTCCTCGCCGTTGAACTCGGTGCGCACCACCGACAGCGGGTGCTCGGCCGAGGAGTAGGCGAAGAACGGGCGGATCGGACCGCGGACCCGGATCCAGGCCTTCACGCCCCGCGACGCGGTCCGCTCCTCGGTCGCGGCGCGCTTCTCGACGCACAGCGCGGGGGAGACGTCCAGTTCGCCGAGGATGTTCTGCGGCAGCGTCAGCACCACCCGGCGGGCCCGGAACCGGTCGCCGGCGGCGGTGGTGACGGTGGCGCCGTCGGCGTCGTGCTCGATCCGCCGGACCTCGGTGGAGGTGCGGATGTCGGCGTCGCCGTCGGCGGCGATCGCGGAGACCAGCGCCTTGGTCCCGGCGGCGAGCCGGAACACGGCGGAGGCCTCGTGCATCAGGTGCCAGGACCCGGCGGTGGCGGCCGTCCAGCGCAGCGCGGCGGTGAACGCGCCGTCCTGCAGCGGGGCGTTGAAGTGCCCGACCCAGGCGGCTTCGTTGGCCCGGTACTCCTCGACGGGCAGGTCGAGTTCGTCGAGCTTGTCCTGGACGCTGAACCCGTCGACCTCGGTGATCTCGGCGCCCGCCGCGGGCTGGTCGGGCCGGGGGATGCGCCGCATGGTCTCGTCCAGCAGCCGTCGCATGCCCGGATCGATGAGCCGCATGAACTCGTCGAGGTCGCCGGTGCGCACCTCGTCCCCGGCCAGCCAGTAGGCCTCCTCCGGACGCGGTCCGCGGGTGACCTCCAGCCCGTACCGGCTGACCTCGGCCCACGCGTGCGGCTGCACCCAGTGCAGCCAGGTGCCGCCGATCTCCAGGTCGCGGCCCAGCCGGTGGTCGGTCCACACCCGGCCGCCCAGCCGGTCCCTGGCTTCCAGCACGGTGACCCGCAGTCCGCGTCCGCTGAGCTCGCGGGCCGCGATGAGGCCGGAGACGCCGCCACCGACCACGATGACGTCGGTTTCTTCGGTCACGGTTGTGCACTCCATTCGTCGTCGGTGCCGCGCTCGGTGGGCCGAGCGCTGTGCTGCCGGTGGGTGGGACGGAGCTGCGATGGCGGCACCGGGGTGCGCACCGCGGGACGGACTTCGAGTGTTCGTTCTAGGAACAGAACGTTCAATATATGAACGGAACGAGCGTATTGTGGACCCGCGGATTTCGCCGCGTCAAGACTCGCGTCGAGGGGTTTTTCGGAGGATGTATCGGGAACCCGAGACTTGACACGATCCGGAGCCGGATGCGAACTACTCCGAATGGGGTGTTCGGTAAGTGAACGAACGGTCCAGATGTGCGGGAGGAGTGACCGCGTCGCGCGAGTGCTCGTCCGCTCGGGGGAGCCGGGCCGCGCCCGGAAAACCGGTTGTCCGCGCCGGTGGTGCCGCTGAAGATGATCCGCGTGGACGACTCGACGAGCCTGCTGGCGGCCTACGACGACCAACTGCGCACCGACGCGGAGATCCCCGGCGCCCTGTCGGTGGCCAGGTGCGGCCCGCTGCGCCTGGCGACCTACGCGGGCGGGCGCGGGCTCGTCACCTACCGGGACCTCGGTGGCGCCGACGCCGGACAGGTCCGGCGGCTGGTCGCCGACGTCGTCGAGCACTACCGCGCGGACCCGGCGATCGAGCGCGTCGAGTGGAAGACCCGCGGCCACGACCGCGCCCCCGGCCTGCACGACGCCCTGCTCGCCGCCGGATTCGCGCCGGATGAGCCGGAGACCATCATGATCGGCCCCGTCCGGGCGCTCGTCGCCGACGTGCCGCTGCCCGCGGGCGTCGCGCTGCGCCGGGTGGTGGACGAGCCCGACGTGCGGGCGATGTGCGCGATGGAGGACGAGGTGTTCGGCGAGCCCGTCTCCGCCGCCGCGGTCGATGCGGTGCTGCGCAGGCTCGCGCTCGACGACGGCATGCAGCTGTGGCTCGCCGAGGCCGCCGGGGTCGTCGTGTGCACCGGACGGCTCGAACCCGTGCCCGGCACCGACTTCGCCGGGGTCTGGGGCGGCGCCACCCGCGCGGAGTGGCGCGGCCGGGGGATCTACCGGGCGCTCACCGCCGCGCGGGCGCGGGCCGCGCTGGAACTCGGGAAGTCGTTGGTGCACAGCGACTGCACGGAGTGCTCGCGCCCGATCCTGGAACGTTCCGGCCTGCGCGCCGTCTCGACCACCACCCCGTACCGCTGGGTGCGGTGACCGCTCGATCGTCCGGTGCCGGGGGCTCGCGCGGGCTCGCCGGGTGGTGCCGCGCCGGAGGGGGCTGGTGGGCCGTCGCCGCAGGCCGGGGCGGGCGGCGAGTGCGACCCGGTGCGCGTTGTGACGGGCGTCCAAGGGGTCTTGACCGGACGGGCGATCGGGCAGATCCTCCGCAGTGTCCGTACGTACACGAACGATGTTGTGGGAAATCGGGGTGGCAGGGCGATGGCGGCACCGGTGGCGATCATCGGCGGCGGGATCGGCGGGCTCACGCTCGCGCTGGCGCTGCGGCGGCGCGGGGTGGACGCGGAGGTGCACGAGCAGGCTCCCGAGCTGCGGGAGGTCGGCGCGGCCGTGGCCCTGTCCGCGAACGGCACCCGGGTGCTGCGCGGACTCGGCCTGGGCGAGGGGCTCGCCCGCTGCGGTGCGGTGCCCACCGAGCTGATCTACCGGCGCTGGGACAGCGGCGCCCGGGTGCACGACCACCCGGTCGCCGCCGACTACGAACGCCGCTTCGGCGCCCCCTACTACGGCGTGCACCGCGCCGACCTGCAACGGCTGCTCGCGGCGGAGTGCGGGGACCGGGTCCGGCTCGGCCGCAGGCTGGTCGGGATCTCCGCGGCCGGTTCCGGCCACCGGCTCGAATTCGCCGACGGCTCGGTCACCGAGGCCGAGGTGGTCGTCGGCGCCGACGGCGTGCACTCCGCCGTGCGGCGCTGGGTGACCGGCGAGGACCCCGCCGCCTACTCGGGAACCAGCGGGTTCCGCGGGCTGGTCCCGGTCGAGCAGCTGCCGTCGCTGCCGGACCCGCAGGCCATCCAGTTCTGGATGGGGCCGGGCGCGCACCTGCTGCACTACCCGATCGGCGATGGCTCGATCGTGAATTTCTTGGCCGTCGTGCACGAACCGGAGCGGTGGTCCGCGCCGGGCTGGACCGAGGACGTGCCGGTGGAGCGGATCCGGGACCGCTTCGCGGACTGGCACCCCGGCGTGCGGGAACTGGTCGAGCGCACCTCGCTGCCGCAGCGCTGGGGGCTGTTCGGGCAGCGGGCGCTGAACCGCTGGTACCGCGGCGGCGCGGTGCTGCTCGGCGACGCGGCGCACGCGATGCTGCCGCACCACGGGCAGGGCGCGAACCAGACCATCGAGGACGCCGTGACGCTCGCCGAATGCCTCCGCGACGGCGACCGCGCCACCGCGCTGCGGCGCTACGCCCGGCTGCGGCGCGCCCGCACCCGCGCGGTGCAGCGCAGCTCCTGGATCGCCTCCGACCTGCTGCACCTGCCCGACGGTGCGGAAGCGGAGCGGCGCGACCACCAGCTCACCGGCATCGGCACCACGCTGCACTGGATCCACTCGCACGACGCCCGAGCCGCCGCCATTCGCCGGTAGCGCGCACCGCCCGCCCGGCGGCAGGTCGACGCCGGGTTCCGGGAACTCGCGGCGATGCCGCTCGACCGGCGAGGAGCGGGCGGGGACGAGCGGCGCCCCGCCCGCACGTCACGCGCCGAGATGTCCGGCGAGCCACTGCCGCACGTCGGCCCGCGCGGCGTCCGCCATCGGGGTCGGGTGGGCGGTGAAACCGTGCGGTGCGGCGGGGTAGACCCGCAGGTCCACGTCGACACCGGCCGCGGCCAGCCGCGCGGCCATCGCGCGGTTGTCGCCGAGCAGCACGTCCTCCGCGCCGACTACCAGCCGCACCGGCGGCAGGCCGGACAGGTCGGCGTAGATCGGCGACACGTCCGGGTGGGCGCGGTCGGGCACGTGCCCCGCGTAGGCCTCGATGAAGTACTCGTCGGCGATCAGCCGCCCGCTCGGCGTCCGCCCGCTCAGGTCGTAGGTCCCGAATTGGAGGACCGCGCAGCCGAACGCGTCGATCCCCCGGTCGCGCAGCCGCACGAGGGTGGTCGTCGCCAGCGTCGCGCCCGCGGAGAACCCGCAGATCGCGAGGCGGGTCGTGCCGAACCGCCGGGCGGCGCCTGCCACGAGCCACCGGGCCGCCGCCTCGCAGTCCTCCGGTGCGGCGGGCCAGGGATCCTCCGGTGCGAGCCGGTAGTCGACGCCGACCACCGCGATGCCGAGCGCGTCGGCCAGGTCCTGGTTGCGGATGTCGTGGTCGGCGGCCGAACCCAGGTAGAAGCCGCCGCCGTGGAGGTCGAGCAGCACTCCCGCGGGCGAACCCGCGCGGGGCAGCTGCACCCGGACCGGAACCGAACGCCCGCCGCTCTCCGCGAGTTCGCACCTCGCGGGCGGATCCGACGGTGCGGGAACGGGTGCGGCGGCACGCATCGACCGGAGTTCGTCCGCACCGCGCGGGCCGCGGCCGGGGGAGCGCCGGGCATAGAAGGCTCGCGTCTCGTCGATCAGCGGGGCCAGCCGCGGGTCGAACCGGATCCCGTCGAATCGCACCGCTCGACGCTACCGCCGGGCTCGGCGCCCGCGCCGGGAACCCGGCCGTGCCGGGTGGTGGGGCGGAACGTCAACGGGCGCCGGTGCGCCGCAGGTACCAGGCGACGACCGCGCCGGAGGCGACCAGCAGCCCGATGCCGAACACGAAGAACGTCCAGGCGGGCGTGATCTTGTCCTGCATCCACCCGAAGTTCATCCCGAAGAAGCCGACGAAGAACGACAGTGGCAGGAACACGGTGGCGATCACCGACAGCCGCCGCATGAACTCGTTGAGCCGGGTGGAGACCTCCGCCAGGTACAGGTCCAGCAGGCTCGCCAGCTGCTCCCGGTAGGAGCCGAGCAGCCGCGTCGCCTGGTCCAGGTGGTCGTGCACGTCCCGGATCGAGACCGCCGAACCCTTCCCCCGCAGCGCGGGCACCGCGTCGAGGACGGTGCCGCCCGGCGCGAGCAGGTCCCGCTGCGGCACCACGACCTGCCGCAGCCGGGACAGCTGGCGGCGCAACGCGAAGATCCGCCTGCGGGTGGCCGGGGTGGGTTGCAGCGCGACCGCGTCGTGCAGTTCGTCGATCTCGTCGTCGAACCCCTCCAGCGCGGTCAGCAGGCTGTCGGTGAGCGCGTCCAGCACGGCGTGCACCGCCTCGCCCAAGTGCGCGGGCGGGTTCTCGGACAGGTGGCGGGCCGCGTCGTCCACCGCGGTCAGCCGCACGCGCCGGACGGTGATCAGCGCCTGCTCGGACAGGTGGAGGTGGACCTCGACCAGCGCGGGGTGCCCGTGCTCGCCGGGTTCGGCGCCGAAGAACACCAGCAGCGAACCGTGCTCGTACTCGTCGATCTTGGCGCGCTGGCCGAACTCGTGGCTGTCCTCGATGGCCAGCGCGTGCATGTCGAACAGGGAGCTGACGGTGGCGAGCTCGTCGCCGGTCGGGTCCGTCAGGTCGAGCCAGAAGAACTCGCCGCGCTCGCGCAGCGCCCGCATCCGTTCGACGTCGACCGACCGCAGGATGTCCATCCGCCGACGCTAGCAGCGCGCGGCTCGGGCCGGCCCCGCGCGAGGACCGCCTCCGGGCGGTCGGCTGCTCTACGATCGGCCGATGGCCGAGGAGGAGAGCGGCGAGAGCACGGCGACGGTGCTGCTCGCGCTGGGAGCGAACCTGGCGATCGGGCTGCTCAAGCTGGTGGCGGGCCTGATCACCGGATCCGGGGCGATGCTGGCGGAGGCGGCGCACTCGGCGGCCGACACCACCACGCAGGGCCTGCTGCTGACGGGGCTGCGGCGCTCGTCCCGGCCGGCCGACCGGCGCCACCCGTTCGGCTACGGCAAGGCCCGCTACTTCTGGGCGCTGATCGCCGCCGTGTCGATCTTCGTCTCCGGCGGGGTGTTCGCCATCATCGAAGGGGTGCGCACCGTCGCGAGCGGCGAGTCCGAGCAGACCCTGCCGTGGGTCGCCTACGCGGTGCTCGGCGGCGCGTTCCTGCTGGAGGGCACCTCGTGGCTGCGGGCCGTGCTCCAGGTCCGCGCCGAGGCGAAGGCCGAGGGCACCACCTTCGTGCGCTGGATGCGCGGCAGCGACGATCCGACGGTGGTCACCGTGTTCTTCGAGGACGGGGCGGCGCTGATCGGGCTGTTGCTGGCGTTCGCCGGGGTCGGCCTGCACCAGCTGACCGGCTCCGGGGTGTGGGACGGCGTGGCGTCGCTGCTGATCGGCGTGCTGCTGGCGGGGGTCGCCTACGCGCTCGGCCGCGCCAACATGGGGCTGCTGATCGGCCGCTCGGCGGGCCCGGCGCTGGTGCGCGGTGTGCGCGAGCACCTGGCCGGGCACGAGGGGATCAGCGCCGTCGTGGACCTGATGACGATGATGACCGGCACCGACCGGGTGCTGCTGTGCGCCCGCCTCGACTTCCGGGACAGCCTCAGCGCGGGGGACGTGGAGCGGTTGTGCGTGCGGCTGGACGACGAGCTGCGCGCGCGGTTCCCGGACCTGGACGAGATCTTCCTGGAGCCGGTACCGCGCGAGGACCCGCACGTGCGCGCCCGCAGGCTCGCCCGCTACGGCCTCGACGGGGGCTGATCAGCCCGCGGCCTCCAGCCCGAACTCGGTGCGCACGTCCGCGCGGGAGCAGGTGCTGACGAAGATCTCCCTGCCGTGCGCGGTGATCCGCTGCTCGGTGTGGAATCCGGCGGCGAGCCGGGTCAGCCGGGCTTCGGCCACATCGGACTCCAGCACGACGCGGTCGTGGACCGGGTCGTCGAGGACCAGCTTCACGATGGTGCGCAGGATCGCGGTGGAGAACCCCGGGGTGTCCTCCTCGCCGGGCGCGGACAGCATCCGCACGCCCACCGCGCCCGGTCGCGGGGCCTGCGGGTCGTGCTCGGGGCGGAAGGTCTCGAACAGGAAAGCCGGGATGTCGTCCCGGAATCCGAGGTACAGGCGGCGTTCCGGCTCCACCAGCATCGCTTCGAGCAGCCGCCGCACCCGGGAGACCCGGCCCGGGGAGCGCGGCGTGGTGCGCGGGTCGATCAGCCACCGGTGCAGCAGCGTCACGTCGCTGCGCACGTCGATGGGCCGGATGGCGAGAAAGCCCCAGTTCAGGTCGAAGGTGCTGAACGAGATGTCCTGCGGGGTCCTGCTCCACGCCATGGTGCCTCCGTCGGGTTGCGAGCGGGCCTGCTCGATCGACCGCGCCGTGTTAGTTAGGTTAGCCTAACCATTGTTCCGTTCGGCTGGCAATGCCCCGGCGCGAGCTCGCCGGGCAGCGGGTGCGCGGTGACGCCCCGTTCGAGCGAGCCGTGCGGGCCGCGGCGGCTGGGCGAGGCCCGCTGAACGCGTGAATCCGGGGCCGTGCGGGCGAACCGCGCCTCCGGCGGGCGGCGGCCCCGTAAGCTCCGGATCATGTCGGCGGAGCGGGAGGGCGGCCGTCCGGTGCCCGGCACCGGGCTCGGGTTCACCGTCCTCGGCCCGCTGCGCGCGTGGCGCGGGACGACGGAGCTGGACCTCGGTCCGGTGCGGCAGCAGGCGTTCCTGGTGAGCCTGCTGCTGCGGCCGGACGTGACCACCAGCAGGCAGCGGTTGCTCGACGAGGTCTGGGGCGACGAACCGCCGGGGACGGGCGTGAAGGTCGTGCCCGGTTACGTGTACCGGCTGCGCAAGAGCCTCGGCGGCACCGAGCAGGACCCGGTGATCAGCGCCGACCGGGGTGGCTACCGGTTCCACGGCGCCGGGGTGGGGCTGGATTGGGCGCGGCTGGACGACCTCGCCGCCGCGGCGGACCGCGCCCGGCGGGCGGGCGATCCGGAGACCGCGGTGCGGAACTGCTGCGACGCGCTCGCCCTGTTCGACGGCGAGCCCCTGGCCGGGTTGCCCGGCCCGTTCGCGGCGGCCCGGCGGCGCGAGTGGGCGGAGCGCCGCCTCGCGCTCGCCCGGCAGCGGGCGGACTGCCTGCTGGAGCTGGGGCGGCACGCCGAAGCGGTCGGCGAGCTCTCGGCGCTCGCCGTCGCCCACCCCGGCGACGAGGCGCTGGCGGTGCTGCTGATGCGCGCTCTGCACGGCAGCGGCAGGCGGGCGGACGCGCTCGCGGTGTTCACCGTCCTGCGCGAGCGGATGGTGGCCGACCTCGGTGTCGAACCGGGAACGGCGGCGCAGTGGGTGCAGCGGGCCGTGCTGCTCGGCGACGACGCGGCGCTCGCCCCGCGCCGCTGGGCGGTCGCGGCCCGTCCCGCCACCCGCGACGAACTGCCCGCCGATGTGGGCCCGCTGGCCGGCCGGGAGCAGGAGCTGGCGCTGCTGACCGGTGCGGCCGATCCCGGTGCGGTGTCGGTCGCCGCCGTGGACGGCGTCGCCGGTTCGGGCAAGACGGCGCTCGCCGTCACCGCCGCCCGGGCGCTGCGCGCGCACGGCCCGGCCGGCTGCCTGTTCGTGGACCTGCACGGCCACCGCGAGGACCGCGAGGCGCTGCCGCCGGAACGGGTGCTGCGGCGGTTGCTGCGCGCCGTCGGCGTCGACGACAGCGCGATCCCGGACGACGTGGACGAGCTCGCGGCCTCCTGGCGCGCGGCGACGAACCGGTTGCGGCTGCTGGTGGTGCTGGACGACGCGACGAGCGCCGCGCAGGTGCGCCCGCTGCTGCCCGCGGGGCCCGGCAGCCGCGTGCTGGTGACCAGCCGCCGCAGGCTGGCCGGGCTCGACGCGGCGCACCGGGTCTCGCTGGGCCCGCTGGACGACGCGGCGGCGCGCGGGCTGCTCGTCGGCGGCGTCGGCGAACCGCGCGACGAGCGGGAGCGCGCCGCCGTCGCGGAACTGGTGCGGCTGTGCGGAAGGCTGCCGCTGGCGCTGCGCATCGCGGGCGCCCGGCTGCAGAACCGTCCGATGTGGACCGCGGGCGACCTGGTGGCGCGGCTCTCCGACGACGGGGCGCGGCTCGGCGAGCTCACCGCGGGAGACCGCAGCGTCGAAGCCGCGTTCCGGTTGTCCTACCGCAGGATCCCCGTCCCGGATCGCGCCGCCTTCCGCGCCCTCAGCCGCGCGCCCGCGCCGGAGCTGGACTGCATCGCCGTCGCCGCCATGCTGGACCGCACGCCCGCGCAGGCGTTGCGGATGTTGGAGGCCCTCGTCGACGCGAACCTCGTGCAGCAGCCGGTCGCGGGCCGCTACCGGCTGCACGACCTGGTCGCCGTGTTCGCCCGCCGCCTCGCCGCCGACGAGACCGCCGAAACGACCGCGGCCGCCGGGCGGCTGCTGGACCTGTACCTGTCCGCCGCGCGCTGCGCGGGCGAGGTGATCCCGCCGGAGCGCGCCCCGGCCCCGTTCCGCGGGGTGCGGGAGGCCGCGGACTGGCTGGACTCGGCGGGCGACCTGTCCGACGTGGTCGCCTACGCGGTGGCCACCGGACACGTCGACCACGCCTGCTGGATCGCCGAGGCCGTCGTCGACCAGCTGCTGCCGCGCGGCCGGGCCCACGAGTGCCACGACGCGGTGCGGATCGCCCTGGACCGCCTCCCGGAGGCCACCGACCAGCGGATGGTGGCCGCGCTGCGCTCCAGCCTCGGCGCCGTGGAGATCGCCCGCTGCCGGTACCCGCAGGCGCTGACCCTGTTCGAGGACGCCGCGGCCACCGCGCGCCGCCGCGGCGAGCGCGGGGAGGAGGCCCGGGCGAAGACCGGGATCGGCATGGCCACCGCGATGTCCGGTGCCCGCGCGGAAGGGCTCGCCGCGCTGGACGAAGCGATCCGGCTCGCCACCGAGCTCGGTGACGACCGGACGGTGGAGCGCGCCGGTTCGGTCATCGGCTACCTGCGGCACCTCGACGGCGAGCACGAGGCGGCGCTGCGGTGGTTCGCCGACCTGCACGCCCTCGGCGAGAAGCTCGGCAGCACCGGGATGATGGGCCGGGCGCTGTGCCACACCGGCAGCGTCCGGCTCGTGGTCGGCGAGGTCGACGCCGCGGCCGAGGCGTTGCGCGCCGCCGCCGACCTGGCCGAGCGGTCCGCCGATCCGGCGCTGCTCACCACCAGCCTCACCCGGCTCGGCTCGGCCGAGCAGGCGCGCGGCGACCTGACCGCCGCGCTCGCCGCCCAGCGGCGCGCCCTGGAGCTGTTCCCGGCGCGCGGGCACGCGTCGATGGAGGTGGAGCTCCGCGACCGGCTCGGCCGGACCTGCCTGCTGGCGGGGCTGCGCGACGAGGCGCGCGAGCACTTCGAGGCGGCGGTGGCGCTCGCCGAGCTCGCCGGGCGCCCGGACGAGCTGGCCGCCGCCCGCGAGGCGCTCCGCTCCTGTTGAGCACCCCTCCGCCGGGCGCTTCATCGAAAATTCATCGCCGCCCCATAGCTTTCCCCTCGTCGCTTTCCACGCACGCCTGGGGGAGATGGAACGGGACATGGCGGACGACGGTGCCGATGAACTGATCAGCACGGCCTCGGACGGGGTGCAGGACCTCGCCGACGCGGCCGTGGCGGTGCTCGCGCAGGCCGGGCCGGCGGGTGTGCTGGCTCAGCCGGTGGTCGAGGCGCTGCGCAACGTGTGGGAGGGCTACTTCGGCTCACCGCTGGCGGAGGGCGGGACGAACTGGAACGCGTACTCGCACCAGGAGCTCTACGACATGCTGTGGCAGGGCGCCGACGTCGGTGACGTCGGCCGGGTCGCCGACGAGTGGCAGCGCCACGGCACCGAGCTCACCGGCCACGCCGACGGGCTCCGCGACCAGCGGGGGGCGCTGGAGCGGAACTGGGACGGGCAGGCGGCCCGGCAGGCCTCCGGTGCGCTCGGCGACCTCGGTGAGCGGACCGGAGCCGCGGGCTCCCGCGCGGGCGCGGTGGGCCGGGCGACCCGGGAAGCGGGGGACGCGCTCGAATCGGCGCGCAACGAGATGCCGCCGCCGGGCGTCGATCCGGTGGCCGTCGGGTCGGCCGGGTCCGCCGCGGGCACCGCGGTCGGCACCGTCGTCGGCGGGGCGCTCGGCGCGGGTGCCGCGGGGGTCGGCGCCGGCCCGGGCGCGATGATGGGCGCCGCCGTCGGCGGCATCGCGGGTGGCGCGGGCAGCGCGTTCCTGGCCAGCGTGGCCGCCGCCGAGCAGAAGGCGCAGGCGGTGCACGTGATGCAGCGCTACGAGCAGTGCCTCGCGGGCAGCAGCCGGAACATCACCTCCGCCTGGGGGGGGGGCGGGGGGGGGGGCGGGGGGGGGGGCGGGCCCCCCGCGCCCCCCCCCCGCGGGGGGGGGGGGGCGGGGGCGGGGGGGCCCCC
>NZ_JAIUKC010000025.1:0-3631 GCF_020177435.1 Saccharopolyspora sp. 7B
CCCCCGCCCCGGGGGGAGGCGCCCGCCGCGACGACCGCGGCGGGGTTCGGCGCGAGCTCGGCGGCGGGCACCGGTGGCGGGTTCGGCGGTGCGTCCGGTGGCGGGGTGCCGTGGGGGAAGCTCGTCGGCGGCGGACCGCTCGACGCGGCACTGGCACCCGGCGGGCGCGCGGGGATCGGCGGTGCGGCCGGGCGGTTCGGCGGTGCCGCGCTGGGCGCGTCCCCGGCGGGCCGGTCCGGTGGGCGCGGCGGCATGGCCCCGGCCGGGGCGGGCGCCCGGGGCCGGGACGAGGAATCCGGCGAGCACCGCAACCGGTTGCCCGTCGTCGACCAGCGGCTCTTCGACGTCGACGAGCCGGTGATGCCCCCGGTGATCGGGGAGTGAGGATCGAGCATGACCACTGGGGACGTTCCGGGCGGCGGTTTCCAGCTGACACCGGAGGAACTGGACGCGCAGGTCGCCGCGCTCGCCGCGATCGGCGGGGACACCGCGGGCCTGCTGCGCACCGCGGGTGAACTGGCGCAGCGGCTGCCGCTGCTCGGCACGGCGCCACCGGCGCTGCACCTGGCGATGCGGTTGCGCGCGGAAGCGGGCGCGACCGGCCTGACCGGGGAGGTCGGTGCCACCGACACCGGCGTCAACGAGTTCCACACCGCGCTGCGCCGGACCGTGACCGGCTACCGGGACCGCGAGGCGGAGGCCAGCCGGGCGCTGCGCGCGGCGGCCGGGGGCGAATCGTGATCGCCACCGCCGAGGGCGTCCGGTTCGGGCTGGTCGAGCTGGACCTGCTCGCCACGCACGCCGGGGTGGCCTGCCCGTTCCCGCTGCAGGTGCCGTCGTTCGGCCGGATCGCGGGCGAGCGGGAGGTGCTGCTGCGCACGGCCGGTCAGACGCTGGAGCTGCGCGGCCTCGCCGACGGTTCCGGTCCCACCGGGGCGGCGGCGGACCTGGCGGACGCGCTGGGTGAGCACCGGGCGGCGATCGACCTGCTGCTCACCGGGCCGGACGGGACCACCGCGGTCGCGGTGCTGTTGCACCGGTCGTGGGCGGCGCTCTGCCTCCGCCCGCTCGGCGATGCGCTGTCCGGCCAGGTGGAGGTGCGTTGGATCGGGCAGGACGACCTGGTCCGCGCCGTGCTGGGGATGCTGCCGAGGCTCGGCGGGGCCCGCACGATGCCGATCACCCTGCCCGCGCGGGCGGTGCACGGGGCGGCCGGGGTGCTCGACGAGGTGGACCGGGACGCCGAACGGCAGCGGCGGCTCCGGGAGCTGGTGCGCGACTGCGGCGGCGATCCCGCGCAGCTCGACCAGCTCGTCCGGGTGCTGCCGGTGGTGACCGGGCGCGGGCAGCTCGGCGCCACCCGGCGCGGCCGGGGCGGCGTGGTCCGGGACGGCACCGAACTGTCCTGGGTGGACGGTCCGGCCGGGCGGCTGCGGATCGGCACCGCGGGCGGCTGGGTGAGCGTCAACCCGTTGCGCCCGCCCGATCTGGAGGTCGCGGTCACCGAGCTGGTGGGCGCCGCCAGGTCGGCCCGCTGAGCGGCCGGCCGCCGCGGGGCCCCGGCCGCCCGAGCTCGGCGCTCCGGTTCACCAGGTGACCGGCAGCTCCTTGAGGCCGTAGATGGCGTGGTCGCTGGCGAACGCCACCTCGTCCTCCGGGATCGCCAGCCGCAGCTGCGGGAACCGCCGCAGCAGCGCGGGGAACGCGATGCGCATCTCCATCCGCGCCAGCGGCGCGCCGATGCAGTGGTGGATGCCGTGCCCGAAGCCGACGTGCGGGCTCGCGGACCGCGTGACGTCCAGCAGCTCAGGGTCGTCGAGCAGTTCCGGGTCCCGGTTGGCGGCGGGCAGGTTGAACGACACGAGGTCACCGCGGCGGATCGTGGCGCCCGCCAGCTCCACGTCCCGGGTCGCCATCCGCGGCGAGCCGCTGCCGACGACGCTGAGCCACCGCAGCAGTTCTTCGACGGCGCCCGGCACGCGATCCGGTTCGTCGCGCACGATGCGCAGCTGCTCGGGGTGGCGCAGCAGCGCGAGCGTGCCGAGGCCGAGCATGTTCGAGGTGGTCTCGTGCCCGGCGACGAGCAGCAGGTTCCCGATGCCGATCAGCTCGGCGTTGCTCAGCTCCGCGTCGTGGTCCCGGATGAGCATGCCGAGCAGGTCCTCGCCCGGGTCCTGCCGCGCCCGGGCGACGAGCTCGGTCATGTACGCGAGGGACTGCCGGGACAGCTCGACCTTCTCCTCCTCCGGGAGGGTGGTGTCGAGCTGGCGGTTGGTGCGCTCCTGGAACTCGGGCCGGTCGGTGGGCGGCACGCCGAGCAGTTCGCAGATGACCAGCGAGGGGATCGGCAGCGCGTACTGGGCGACGAGGTCGGCGGGCGGGCCGTGGCGTTCGAGCGCGTCCAGGTGCTCGTCGACGATCTCGACGATGCGCGGTTCGAGGCGGCGCATCCGGCGGACGGTGAACTCGGGGGTGAGCATCCGGCGCAGCCGGGTGTGGTCCGGCGGGTCGAGCGCGAGCAGGTTGCCGCTGCGCTCCCCGGAGAGCTGCCGCGGGTCGCGCCGCGCGCCGTCCAGGTCCTCCGGGCCCCAGCCGTTGCGGAAGGCGTCGGCGTCGCCGAGCATGCGCCGCACGTCGGCGTGCCGGGTGAGCAGCCAGGCGGACGGGCCGAACGGGGTGCGGATCCGGGTGATCCCGTCGCGCGAGCGCAGCGCGGCGACGTCCGGCGCCGGGTCGAAACCGGTGCGGCGCGTGGAGATCGGCTGGTCGTTCGGCGGGGCTGGCTGGCTCACGCGGGCTCCTGGTGGTGGGGTGGCAGTGCCCACGAGACTAATTCAGTCGATTGACTGAAAGCAAGTGCGGCACGCCGCCCCGCCGCGAACGGGTGTCCTCATTGGACGGACCAGCCCCCGTCGGAGGGCAGCAGCACGCCGTTGAGGTTCACCGAATCCTCGCTGAGCAGGAACGCGATCGACGCGGCCACGTGCTCCGGCTCGGCGATGTGCGGCAGCGCCGCCAGCGTCGGCTCGATCCGCTCCCGGCCCAGCGCCGAGTTCATCGCGCCCTCGATGCCCGTCGCCACTCCGCCCGGCGCCACCGAGTTCACCCGGATCCCGTCCGGGCCGTACATGAACGCCGCGCTGCGGGTCAGTCCGACCACCGCGTGCTTCGACGCGGTGTAGGCGGTGCCCGCGGTCGAGCCGCGCAGCGCCGCCTCCGAGGACACGTTGACGATCGAACCCCGCCCGGCGGCGCGCATCAGCGGCAGCACCGCGCGGGTCAGCCGGAACGCGCCGTGCAGGTTGACCTCGAAGACCCGGTGCCACAGCTCGTCGTCCACCTCGTGCAGCGGCACCATCCCGTCGGTGATCCCGGCGATGTTGGCGAGCGCGTCGACCCTGCCGTCCGCGGCGGCCACGATCGCCGCGATCCCGTCCGGGTCGGTGATGTCGGCGCGGACCGGCACCACCTCGTGCTCGGCGTGCTCGGCGACCAGCGCGTCGAGGCGGCCCCGGGGGGGGGCGGGCGCCCCCCCCCCGCCCCCCCCGGGGGGGCCCCGGGGGGGGGGGGGCCCGGCCGGGGGGGGGCCCCCCGGGGGGGGGGTGGGGGGGGGGGCGGGGGGCCGGCCGCG